>NZ_MUOA01000074.1:0-139126 GCF_002001065.1 Pseudomonas sp. A25(2017)
GATGGCCGAACGCAGGCATTGCCCAGCGGGCACCTCGGCATGGATGCCGAGGTAGCCGCGCTGGGCCATGGATGGCCCTTCGCGGCGGCCCACGGAGCAATGCCGGAGTGAGGGCATGCCGAGCCTAAGCGAGGCACCAAGTGGTGGGGCAAAGCGCTTTTGGTTACTTTTGGCGCTCTTCCAAAAGTGACCCGCTGTAAGAGCGGAACCCTAAGCCGCCGTTACCGCAGCAACGGATATGTCCCCAACAAAAAAAGGCATTCCCCGAAATAGACAGGCATAAAAAAACGCCGCCCCTAGCAAGAAGGGCGGCGTTTTCAGTCGGGCGTCTTAAGCTTTAGGCTTGGACGACCGGGATGTTGGCGTTTGCAGCCGCTTCACGGAACTCGGCGATCTGGTCGAAGCTCAGGTAGCGGTACACGTCCGCTGCCATGCTGTCGATCTTGCCAGCGTATTCCATGTACTCCTCGACGGTCGGCAGGCGACCCAGGATCGAAGCAACGGACGCCAGTTCGGCCGAAGCCAGGTAGACGTTCGCGCCGTCACCCAGACGGTTCGGGAAGTTACGGGTCGAAGTCGACACCACGGTGGCGTTCGGCTCGACGCGTGCCTGGTTACCCATGCACAGCGAGCAGCCTGGCATTTCCATCCGTGCACCGGCCTTGCCGTAGATGCCGTAGTAGCCTTCTTCGGTGAGCTGGTGAGCGTCCATCTTGGTCGGCGGCGACAGCCACAGACGGGTTGGCAGCTGGCCCTTGACCTGCTCCAGTAGCTTACCGGCAGCGCGGAAGTGACCGATGTTGGTCATGCACGAACCGATGAACACTTCGTCGATCTTCTCGCCAGCAACGCTGGACAGCAGACGGGCGTCGTCCGGATCGTTTGGCGCGCAGAGCACAGGCTCGCTGATGTCGGCCAGGTCGATTTCGATGACTTCGGCGTATTCGGCGTCGGCATCGGCTTCCATCAGTTGCGGGTTGGCGATCCAGGCTTCCATCGCTTGGGCGCGACGTTCCAGGGTACGTGCATCACCGTAGCCTTCGCCGATCATCCAGCGCAGCAGGGTGACGTTCGATTGCAGGTACTCGGTGATCGACTCTTTCGACAGCTTGATGGTGCAACCGGCAGCCGAACGTTCGGCCGAGGCGTCGGACAATTCGAAAGCCTGTTCCAGGGTCAAGCCTTCCAGGCCTTCGATTTCCAGGATGCGGCCGGAGAAGGCGTTTTTCTTGCCTTTCTTCTCGACGGTCAGCAGGCCATTCTGGATGGCGAAGTACGGAATGGCATGAACCAGGTCACGCAGGGTGATGCCAGGTTTCATTTTGCCCTTGAAGCGCACCAGGATCGATTCCGGCATGTCCAGCGGCATGACGCCGGTGGCTGCGGCGAACGCGACCAGGCCGGAGCCGGCCGGGAACGAGATGCCCATCGGGAAACGGGTGTGCGAGTCACCACCGGTACCCACGGTGTCTGGCAGCAGCATGCGGTTCAGCCACGAGTGGATGATGCCGTCGCCCGGACGCAGGGAAACGCCGCCGCGGGTCATGATGAAGTCAGGCAGGGTGTGGTGGGTGGTCACGTCGATCGGCTTTGGATAGGCCGCGGTGTGGCAGAAGGACTGCATCACCAGGTCAGCCGAGAAGCCCAGGCATGCCAGGTCTTTCAGTTCGTCACGGGTCATGGGACCGGTGGTGTCCTGGGAACCCACGGTGGTCATTTTCGGTTCGCAGTAGGTGCCAGGGCGGACGCCTTGGCCTTCTGCCAGGCCGCAAGCCTTGCCGACCATCTTCTGCGCCAGGGTGAAACCCTTGGTGCTTTCAGCGGGTGCTTCAGGCTTCTTGAACAGGTCGAACGCTGGCAGGCCCAGCTCGGCGCGAGCCTTCTCGGTCAGGCCACGGCCAATGATCAGCGGAATACGGCCGCCGGCACGGACTTCGTCCAACAGGACCGGGGTCTTCATTTCGAAGGTGGTCAGGACTTCATCGGTACCGTGCTTGCAGACTTTGCCGGCATGCGGGTACAGGTCGATCACGTCGCCCATGTTCATGTTCGAAACGTCGAACTCGATAGGCAGTGCGCCGGCATCTTCCATGGTGTTGTAGAAGATCGGAGCGATTTTGCTGCCGAAGCAGAAACCACCGGCGCGCTTGTTCGGAACGAAAGGAACGTCGTCGCCGAAGAACCACAGCACCGAGTTGGTCGCCGATTTACGCGAGGAACCGGTACCGACCACGTCACCGACGTAGGCGATCGGGAAACCCTGGCCGCGCATTTCTTCGATCTGCTTCATCGGGCCGGTCTTGCCTTGCTCGTCCGGAACGATGCCGTCACGGGCCATTTTCAGCATGGCCAGGGCGTGCAGCGGGATGTCCGGGCGGGACCAGGCGTCCGGGGCAGGGGACAGGTCGTCGGTGTTGGTTTCGCCGGTGACCTTGAATACGCGCAGGCTGATCTTGTCGGCCAGCACAGGGCGGTTCTTGAACCACTCGCCGTCGGCCCAGGATTGCAGCACGCCCTGGGCGTGAACGTTGCCGTTCTTGGCTTTTTCAGCCACGTCGTGGAAGGCATCGAACATCAGCAGGGTGTGCTTGAGTTCCTTGGCAGCTACCGGCGCCAGTTCGGCGTCGTCCAGCAGTTCCACCAGGGTCACGATGTTGTAGCCGCCCTGCATGGTGCCGAGCAGTTCAACAGCGCGCTTCTTGTCCAGCAGAGGGGATTGGGCCTGGCCCTTGGCCAGGGCGGACAGGAAACCGGCCTTGACGTAGGCGGCTTCGTCGACTCCAGGCGGAACGCGATTGGTGATCAGGTCAACGAGGAAAACTTCTTCGCCAGCCGGAGGATTTTTCAGCAGCTCGATCAGGCCTGCGGTTTGTTCGGCGTTAAGCGGCTGGGGAACGATACCCAGGGCTGCACGCTCTTCGATATGTTTGCGGTAGGCTTCAAGCACAGTTATTACCCTCATCAGTGGTCCCAAATGGGTGTCCGGGACGCTCATCCAGGAACCCACGGTACTCATGCGCGTCGGCGGCTTTTTGAGCCACCACGCCAGAGTTTCCGCACGTTCCTCACAGAAGCTGCTTTCAAAGTTTTACGCCTGCAGAACGGGGAGCTGATGAGGGTTGGCGTTGGGCTTTCCCCGCTGGAAAGACCCTTCGCCAACACCGCTCTGAAGGAACGACTGTGCTCGTGACGCTTTGAAAACAGCTTCTAACGGACATTGGCGCCTTAAAAGGCTGGCTGATTCTACGGGAAAAAAAAATTAAAGGTAAGTTGGGCCTGGAAGTTTGAGGGGTGATCAATCTTAGACAAAGGGCTAACATGCCGGCCTGTCCTGCTTTTGCGTGTGCGTTTCCTTATGCCCAACCAGCTCATCAAGACCCCCTGCGTCGGCCTTTGCTCCACTGTCTACGGTGACCTGGTGTGCCGCGGCTGCAAGCGGTTCCACCATGAAGTGATTCACTGGAACGGCTACAACGAGGACGAAAAACGCGCGGTGTGGATGCGGCTCGAGCAGTTGTTGGTGCAGGTGATGGTGGCCAAACTGGAGGTTTTCGACCCGGTATTGCTTCGTCAGCAACTGGAGTCGCGCAAGATCCGCTTTGTGCCGCACCAGTCGCAATATTGCTGGGCCTATCAACTGATTGCCCGCGGCGCGCGGGTGATCAACAACCTGGAAGCCTACGGCATGGTGTTGATGCCGGAGTTTCGCGACTGGGATCTGCCGGATCTGCGCGATGCCATTGATCGGGAGTTTTTCCTTCTGTCCGAAGCCCATTACCAGCGTTATATCGCGCCGGGGTTCCTGAAGGATGCGTTCGGCGGCTGAAAGAGAGAGCTTTTGTGGCGAGGGGATTTAGCGAAACGTCACACCGCCCCACTGTGGGAGCAAAGCTTGCTCGCGATGCAGGCGCCTCGGTTCCAGAGAGACCGCGTCGTTTTTATCGCGGGCAAGCCTTGCTCCCACAGATAAATCCCCTCGCCACAGGTTGGTATGTCAATCCTTGACCGCCAACTCCACCAGATGGTCCTCGACCTCCTGCGGCTTGAGCACCAGCACATCGCTTTCCAGCGTATCGAGCACAGCCTCGGCGGTGTTGCCGATCAGTACCCCGGACAACCCCGAGCGGGCCACGGTGCCGATCACCGTCACCGCCGCCTGCAGCTTGCGCGCCATGTACGGAATCAAGACGTCCGCGGGACCTTCTTCGATGTGCAGGTGTTGGTCATCAATGTCGAATTCGGCCTGGAACGCCCGGCATTGTTCGCGGTAACGGGCTTCGATGGTCTCCTTGAGCTGGAACGTCGGGTCGGCGGACGAGAGCATCGGTGAGGGGTGGGCGCTGATCACATGCAGGTGCGCCTTGGCGAGGAGGGCGATGTCATAGCCATGGTCGATGATGGTGGTGTGCAGGTGGCGATGCTCGCCGTCGGCATTGCCTACGTCGACGGCCGCCAGGATCACCTTGTCTTTCCAGGAGCCGGCGGTTTTCACCAGCAGCACCGGGGTTGGGCAATGGCGTAGCAGCTTCCAGTCCGCCGGGGTCAGCAGGGCTTTTTTCAACGGGCTGTCGGGGAAGTGCTGCTTGATCACCAGCCCGCAACCTTCAGCCTGCTGCACGTCGATGATGGTTTCGTAGAGGCTTTCGTTCCAGGCCTGCTCGGTGGTGACGCTGTAGCCGTCGGCCAGCAGTGCGGCCTTGAGCACGCCGAGCAGGCCAGCATGGTCATGCTTCTTGTCGCACACCAGCAGGTGCAGGTGGGCCTGGGTCACTCCGGCGATCAGTTTGGCGCGCTTGAGCGCCAGGCTTTCCGCATGTTCGGGCTCAATGACCACCAGGATGCTGCGAATGGCTTGCATGATCGGCGTTCTCCTGCAATAAAAAGGCTGGCGTTGCTCAACTATAGTTGTTGTGGAGCAGTCTAGTCGCTGTGGGTGAGTCGTCGACTTGATGCATATCAACGGCGGTAGCTGGTGGTCTGGGGGCAGGCCGGTATAATCGGCGCCCTTCGCTCGACTACCTTTTCCCGTGAGCCCCATGAATCTTCCCGAAATTCACGAATTCCTTGGTTGCCGCACCCCCGATGCCTGGGTCCAGGCCGCGCTGGCCGACCAGGAAACGTTACTGATCGACCACAAGAACTGCGAATTCAAGGCGGCCAGCACCGCCCTGAGCCTGATCGCCAAGTACCATTCCCACGTCGACCTGATCAATCTGATGTCGCGCCTGGCCCGGGAAGAGCTGGTGCATCACGAGCAGGTCATGCGCTTGATGAAAAAGCGCAAGATCGGCTTGCGCCAGCTCTCCGCCGGGCGTTATGCCTCGGGGCTGCGCAAGGTGGTACGCAGTCACGAACCGGTCAAGCTGGTGGATACCCTGGTGGTGGGTGCCTTCATCGAGGCCCGCAGTTGCGAGCGTTTCGAGGCCTTGGTGCCACATCTGGATGAAGAGCTGGGCAAGTTCTATTTCGGCTTGCTGAAAAGCGAAGCCCGGCATTTCCAGGGGTACCTGAAACTGGCTTACCAGTACGGCGACGCCAAGGACATTGCCCAGGTCATCGACAAGGTCCGTGAGGCCGAGCGGGAGCTGATCGAATCACCGGATGTGGAGTTTCGTTTCCACAGTGGTGTGCCGATGGCGGCCTGAATTGTTAAAAACTCTTAAAAACATGAAACTTCGTTGAAAGCCGGCCCATGAGGCCGGTTTTTGCTGTCTGCACTACCCGTCCCGTGGTCGCTTGGCGCCATAATGCGGCCACTTCAATTATGGGTTGGCGGGCGGTTGTTATGGATAACCTGGGTTCGGGCAAAGTGTTGCTGGTGGAGGATGACGAAAGGCTCGCCGGACTGATCGCGCACTTTCTCTCTCAACATGGCTTCGAGGTGCGTATCGAGCACCGAGGCGACCTGGCGCTGGCGGCGTTTCTGGCATTCGAGCCCAAAGTGGTGGTGCTCGACTTGATGCTGCCGGGGCAGAGTGGGTTGCAGGTGTGCCGCGGGATTCGCAACGTTGCTGATACCCCGATCGTGATCCTGACGGCCAAGGAAGATGACGTGGACCATATCCTCGGCCTGGAATCCGGTGCCGACGACTACGTGATCAAACCCATCAAGCCTGCGGTACTCCTGGCCCGCCTGCGGGCGCTGCAACGTCGGCAATTGCCAGATACCACCGTGCGCGGTGCCCTTGAATTCGGACGATTGTCCCTCGACCGCAGCAGTCGGGAGGTGCGACTGGCCGGTGACTTGGTCGAGCTGACCACCATGGAGTTCGAGCTGTTGTGGCTGCTGGCAAGCGCGGCAGGCAAGATCCTGTCGCGCGATGACATTCTCAACCGCATGCGTGGCATTGCCTTCGATGGTCTCAACCGTGGCGTCGATGTCTATGTCAGCAAGCTGCGGGCCAAGCTCAACGACAATCCCCGGGAGCCGATGCGGATCAAAACCGTCTGGGGCAAGGGTTACCTGTTCAATCCGTTTGGGTGGGAGCTGTAGATGCTGCGGTTATTCCTGGGATTGTTCCTGGTCATGACGATTGGCTTGGTGCTGGCGTTGCAAACGGTTGATCGCACCTTCGCAGCGCTTCTTGACGGTGAGATGCAGCATTACAACCAAGAGGCGGTTCGTGGTCAGGCCTGGTCATTGGTCGAGCAACTGCGTGGCCTGGACGGTTCGGCCCGGGAGCGACAATTGGAAACCGTGCGGCCTCACTACGGCTTGGGCCTGGCCTTGGTCGAGCGCGATCAGGTGGCCCTGACCCCTCAGGAGCAAGCCGAGTTGGCCCAGGGGCGTGTGGTGATGCGTGAGCAGTACACACAGTTCATCTCGCGCATTGACGACGGTTCGCAGTTGCTGAGCATCAAGCTGCCGGCAGAGCCGAGCCTGATGACGTTCTATCTCGCCGTGGCCTACCTGATGATCGCGATCATGATCGGTTTCGTGCTGTTTTTCTGGGTGCGACCTCACTGGCGCGACCTGGAGAAGCTGCGCCTGGCGGCCGAGCGCTTTGGCGGCAACGATCTGTCGGTGCGTATTCAGCTGTCCAAGCGTTCGAACATTCGCGACCTGGCCGAGCATTTCAATTTGATGGCGGCGCGCATCGAGGGCCTGATCGCCAATCAACGCGAGCTCACCAATGCGGTGTCCCATGAGCTGCGCACGCCCATTGCACGCTTGTCGTTTGAACTGGATCAACTCAAGCAGCAGCCCGATCCGAGCCAGAACTGCGAATTGATTGCCGACATGTACGCCGATCTCGGCGAGCTGGAAGAAATGGTCTCCGAGCTGCTGACTTACGCCAGCCTTGAACAGGGCGCCACGGTGATTGTCCGGGAGGACATCCGCGCTCGCGATTGGCTCGACAGCGTGGTGGGCAGTGTGGCGCTGGAGGCGGAGGCCGCCGGGGTACAGCTATTGATTTGCGAGTGTCCGGTCGAGGTGGTCCGTATCGAGCCACGTTTCATGGCTCGCGCGGTGATCAATTTGCTGCGCAATGCCATTCGCTACGCTGATGAGCGAGTGCAGGTGTCATTGACGCGTGCGGGTGATCATTATGAAGTGCGGGTCAACGACGACGGGCCGGGTGTGCCGCTGGACGGTCGGGAGAAGATCTTCGAGCCGTTCGCGCGCCTGGACGCCAGCCGCGACCGTCGCACCGGGGGTTTTGGCCTGGGCCTGGCGCTGGTGCGACGAGTATCGCAATCTCACCGCGGGCACGTGGAAGTGGCGGACTCGCCCTGGGGCGGAGCATCGTTTCGCATGACCTGGTCGCACCTCGATTAGATCGGGCGCATTCGCGAGGGAGCCTTCTCTTCAGAAGGCATAAGCCACTTGTCCGACCAACGACGCTTGCATCCGTCGAGCCACAATCGGGCTGCGAGCTGCGTCGCCGGCCAGGTACTGCACGGCCAGCACCGTCGATACGCTCCACTGTTCGTTGAACGGCAATGACCAGGTCAAATCCGCCCCGCGACTCACCCGCCCGCCATGGGTGTCGTGGGCCCGGAACTGACTGCGCGAAGCCTGGGCGGCGCTGACGCCATACCAGGTGCGGACATAGTCGCCGTCGCCGAACTGACTGTTGAGGCTGCCCATGAGCTTGCCATGGCTTCCCTCGTAAAACGGCATGCTGATGCTCAGTTTCAGCCGGTTCCAGGCGGAGCCGGTATCACGGTTGTCGTCATTTTCTTCCAGCGCATGTTCGAAGCTGGCCGCAAGGACGATAGGCCCCATTTGATAGGTCCCATCCAGCCCCAGCACCGGCCTGGACTTGATCGAGCCCATGCCGTTGAGTTCATCCGAGCCTTTGAACCCGCTCTTGCGATCCTTGCGCACATCGCTGGCACCGATGTACACGCGCAAACCGAAGTCTTCTTCGTCAAACACCCAGCCCACGCCCTTGTCGGTATCGAGAAAAACGCCATAGGGGCTGACGATCTTCGCGCCCAACAGTGGCGCCACGACGCGTTCGTCACTGCCACTGTAGCGGGGCACGCTGGCGGCGCCGGCCCGCAAGCTGTAACGCCAGTCTTCGGCTTGCGATGAGTCGCAGAGCAGAAGCAGGCCAGATGAAGTCAACGACAGACACAGCGAACGAAACATGGGAGCACCCGGATGGAAGTTGGATGCGCCCATGCTAGGCAGTTGCTGGCGGGCAATCTTTGACAGTTTTGTCGGGAAATTGTCAAAGAGTGTGAAGCGACCTAACGACTCAAACCCAGGCGTTCATGCCACTGGGCAATGGATTCCTCGGGATAGACCTCGAACGGCTGGTCGCCGGGATGCACCTCGACTTCCACCCACGGTGCCTTGGAACCGAGCATCAGGTGGGTGTGCTCCGGCGGTACCGGCAGCGGTGTGTCGATGGCCGAGGCAAAGGGGTGAATCAGGTCCGGCCATTCAGGACTGAACAGCCATAGTCCTGAACCGCACAAGGAACAGAAGTGCCGTTCGGCGCTGCTGCGGTGGGCGCGCTTATCGCCTTCGTCCTTGAGCCGCGCATGATAGATCGAGATGTGCTTGCGACCGTGAACCTTCAGGCTTCGGGCGTCGCCTCCCAGGTTGATCGCAAAACCGCCGCCGCCCTGGGTCTTGCGACAGATCGAGCAGTAGCAGCGCTGGTAAGGGTAGGGGTGGGCACTGTCGAGGGTGAACGACACCGCGCCGCAGTGGCAGGATCCTTCTAGTTGCATGGGGAACCTCCGATTGGGGACTGTAATGACTCTGGGCAGCCTAGACGGTCGGGTTTTTTTGGCAGTTGGATTTATGCTGAATGTGCGGGCGCCATCGCGAGCAGGCTCGCTCCCACAGTTGATCTTCAGTGTCCACACATTGTATCTACACAGGAAATCCCCTGTGGGAGCGAGCCTGCTCGCGATGAACGATGACACGGTCTAGCGGCCGGGCACCCGCCACAAATACCACGCCGCCACCGTCCGATAAGGGCTCCAGGCCAGGCCGATCTCCACCATCTGCTTGCGGCTGGGCTGTTGCTCCAACCCTTTGAGCCGTCGATAGCCTTCGCGTACGCCAAAGTCATCGGCCGGCAGGATGTCTGGCCGCTCCAGGCTGTAGATCAACAGCATCTCCACGGTCCAGCGTCCGACGCCACGCAAGCTGATCAGGCGCTCGATCAACGCTTCGTCCTCCATCGCCCGTGCTGTGGCGTAATCCGGCACGATTGCGTCCAGCGTCGCCTGGGCGATGCCTTGGATAGTCGCGATCTTGCTGGCGGAAAATCCGCAGCTGCGCAGTTGCGCAAAGTCCGTTGCCAGTATCTGCTCAGGCCTGGGAAACGGGCCCGGCGTGAACAACGCCAGCAGCCGACCGAGGATGGCATCGCCTGCCTTGGCGTGCAGTTGCTGGTAGGCAATCGCCCGCACCAAGGCTTCATGGGGATCGCGGGCCGGCTTGGGCTGCAGCAGGCAAGGGCCGATCGTCTCGACGTGACGTCGCCAGTCTTCATCGAGGCTTGCCAGCAAGGCGCTGGCGTCGTGGTAGGGCACAGGCATCAGGGGTTCGTTCTCCGGGGCGTTCAAAACGCCAGGGGCAGCGACACCTGCACGGCGGCTTTTTCCAGCCGCAGCAGAAACGCCTTGCGTGGTTGTCCGCCACCATAGCCGGTCAACGAGCCATCCGCGCCGATCACCCGGTGGCAGGGAATGACGATGGCCAGGCGATTCTGCCCGTTGGCCAGGCCCACGGCGCGGCTGGCGCCAGGGCTGCCGAGGGCCGTGGCGACGCCACCATAGCTGCGGGTTTCGCCGTAGGGGATCTTTTGCAGTTCAGCCCAGACCCGCACGGCGAAGGCGCTGCCAGGCATGTGCAACGGGACGTTGAAGGCCGTGAGCTTGCCGGCGAAATACTCGGCCAGTTCGGTTTCGATTTGCTGCAAATGAGCGTTGTGGCCCGGCGCAACCGTGTAGCCGTAGCGTTGCTGCAGCTCTTCCAGCTCCTTGGTCAGGGCCGGGCGGTCAAGGAACTCCAGCAGCACCAGGCCCCGTCGCTCGGCCATGGCCAGCATCGGTCCCAATGGCGTAGTCAGGCGGGTGAACAGCAAGGGCTCGCTGAGGGCCGCACGACCCGGGGTGATGTGGAAGGATTTCACGAAGGCGTCACGAAACCCGCTCAACGATTCATAGCCGGAATCGAACGCGGCATTATCGATGGACGTGCCGTCCTTGATGCCGCCCAAGGCAATGCCCAGGCGGCGGGTGCGCAGGTAGGCGTGAAAGGTCATGCCGAAGTGTTGCTTGAACCAGCGGCGCAATTTCAGCGGTTCTATGCCTTGCTCCAGTAGCAGGGCGTCGGTCCAGCGCAGGTCGGGTTCGGCGTCCACGGTTTTGAGCAGGGCCTGGATCCAGTCGGGTGCGATGGCGGCGGCGTCCAGCGGTTTGCAGCGCAGGCAGGCCCGGTAGCCGGCCGACATGGCTTCGTCGGCATGGGCGAAGAACTCCACGTTCTCCGGCTTCGGCTTGCGCGCGGTGCAACTGGGGCGGCAGAAAATGCCGGTGGTCTTGACCGCAGTGAAGAACACCCCCTCATAGGCGGTGTCTCGTTCGAGCATGGCGCGGACCATCTCGGCATGGGGCGGGAGCAGCGAGTCGTGTAGGTTCATGGGGCTGAGCATAGAACCGTGCCCGGAACGACTCCACCGAAAAATCGACAGGGAATTTCCGCGCACTTGGTCGGATGCTCACGAACAAAAGTGGAACCTTTGAGTCTTAAAGGTTCACCGTTGTTTTTGTCTTTCGGAGACATCATGTCCAAACATAAGAAATCCCTCATTGCCGTTGCTGTCTGTGCCTTGGCCTTGGGTGCCTCGGCCTTGCTGCCTGCCGACCTGTCGCCTATCGGTTCGAGCTATGCCGCAGGCAATGGCGGCGGCGGTGGTGGCGGTGGTGGCAATGGTGGGGGTGGCGGTCACGGTGGAGGAAACGGCGGCGGCCATGGTGGTGGCATCGGTGGAGGCCAGGGCAATGGCAAGTCCAGTGACTCCAGCGGCCTTGGCAAGGGACTGGCCAGCGACCATGTCGGCACCCGCACCCGCGATCATGGCCTGAGCGGCAAGCACACCGGCACCACCCGCACCGATCGCACCAGCAAGTCCTCGCTGACTTCGACCATCGCCAAGGACCGTGATACACGCGGCCTGACCAAGGCGTCGGCGATTTCCACCGCTACGCCAGGTACCCACAACACCAAGGGCCTGACCAACGCGACCAGTTCTTCGATCAAGAACGACCGCTGATCGCTTGAAAAAAAAGCCGCGACGCCTGTTCAGGGCATCGCGGCTTTTTTTGTTCTTGTGCCCGAAGTCTTCAATACTTCCAGAACACCGGCGTGAACAACACCAGTACCGTCAGGATTTCCAGTCGACCCAGCAGCATGCCAACGGTCAGCAGCCATTTGGCCGAATCTGGCAGCGTCGAGAAGTTACCCGCTGGCCCGATGATCGTACCCAGTCCGGGACCGACGTTGCACACGGCGGTGGCCGCGCCGGTCAGGGCGGTTGTCCAGTCCAGGCCGATCAGCGCCAGCCCCAGGGCGATAGCGCCGATGGTGATGGTGAAGAAAAACGAAAACGTCAGCAGCGAGCGGACGATCTCTTCGTCGATGGGGTGGTTGTTGTATTTTTTTCGGATCACCGCCCGGGGGTGGATCAGTTGTTTCAGGCTGCCCATCAGCAGCGCCCCGGCGACTTGAAAGCGAAAGATTTTCAACCCGCCGGCCGTGGATCCCGAACAGCCGCCAACGAACGTCAAGTAAAAGAACAGCAACAGGGCGAAACTGCCCCACAACGTGTAGTCACCCAGCGCCACGCCGGTGGTCGTGACGACAGAGGTAACGTTGACGGCCACGATGCGGACCGCGTCCCACCACTCATGGTCGCTGTTCAGGCTCAGCCAGGTACCTACCACGAGCCAGGTAATGACCAGAAATCCGATGAAGCCCCGAACTTGCTGATCCTTGAGCAACGCGCGCCTGTTTCCCCGCAGTGTCGCTACATACAGCGTAAAGGGTAGCGATCCGGCCATCATGACAACGACTGATACCCAATGAATAGCCGGTTGAGGCCAGTGCGCCAGGGACGCATCGGAGGTTGAGAAGCCCCCGGTGGAAATCAACGACATTGCGTGGTTGATCGCCTCGAAGGGCGTCATGCCGGCCAACCACAAGGCCAGGGTGGCAAGGGCGGTCAATCCGATATAGATCCACAGGATGTAGTTCGCCGCGACATGGGAGCGCGGCGTGACTTTTTCCGACCAATCCGATGATTCGGTCTGGAACAGCCGCATACCGCCGACCCGCAGCAGCGGCAGGATCGCCACGGCCATACCGATAAAGCCGATCCCGCCGAGCCAATGCAGCATCGAGCGCCAGATCAGCAGGCCGGGAGACGCTGTGTCCAGCCCGGTCAGGATGGTCGAGCCCGTGGTGGTGATACCGGACATGGTCTCGAAAAACGCATCGGTATAGCTGATGTGCTGGATGAACACCATCGGCAGGGCGGCGAACGCGCACACGATAACCCAGCTGGCGGTGGTCAGCAGATACATTTCCCTGGGGCGCATCTGGACATGTTCCGGTCGTCCACGGGCGACCAGCGCGATACCACAGACGAAGGTAATCAGGCTCGACCAGAGAAACGCCGACAAGTCATCGTTGCGCTCGTAGAGCATCAGCGTGAACAGCGGAATCGCCATGCTGATCGCCAGGGTAATCAGGAAAATGCCGAGGATGAAACCGATGAGACGCAGAACCGCAATGGACATGAATAACGCCTGATTCAATGAGCCGCACAGTATCGATTTGGTGAATCGACTGGCGCGTAAAGTTTGCGTAAAAAAATGAGCGGTCGCGCTCGTCGACAAGGCAGTTTTCTTCAATACCACCGAAGCCGGGCCCATTACCTTGGGGGCTCTTTCCTGGAATGAAGAAGATAAGTGATGAGCTTGATACTTTCCATGGCCACTTTTGCTTTGGTGGCTTCCATTACACCCGGCCCGGTCAATATCGTCGCCCTCAGCTCTGGGGCCCGGTACGGGTTTCGTGCCACCCTGCGCCATGTGGCCGGCGCCACCCTCGGGTTTGTCTTGCTGCTGGTGCTGATGGGGCTGGGGTTGCATGAAGTGTTGCAGCGCTGGCCTGGTCTCACACGAGTGGTGCAACTGGGCGGCGTGGCGTTCCTGTTGTTCATGGCCTGGAAACTGGCGATGGACAGCGGGCACCTGGGCGGCGAAGACGAGGGGCGGGCGCCTTCGATGTTCTATGGCGCGCTGATGCAATGGCTCAATCCCAAGGCGTGGCTGGCCTGCGTGGCGGGGATGGGGGCATTCGTGGCCGATGGCGAGGCGCGGCTGGTGTGGCAGTTTGCGGCGATCTACCTGGTGATCTGCTACGTCTCGGTGGGCTGCTGGGCCTATGCCGGGAGTTTTCTGCGCACCTGGCTGGGTAATCCGGCGACCATGCGCCTGTTCAATCGGGCGATGGCGGTGTTGTTGGTGGCCAGTGCGGTGTATCTGTTGTTGCCGTGAGCCAACCCGTCCTTGCGGTTGGAACGCTGTTGTGGCGAGGGGATTTATCCCCGCTGGGCTGCGCAGCAGCCCCTGGATCTATCTGATGCACCGAGTTGTCAGGTTTTAGGGTCGCTTCGCGCCCCAGCGGGGATAAATCCCCTCGCCACAACAGCGGGATAACTCCCCCTAGCCACAACGGCGAGGTGGTCAGCCGCGATACTGGCCGGGCGTAGCCGCCAGGTGTTGCTTGAATGCGCGCTGGAAATGCGCCTGGTCGGCAAACCCGCTGTCCAGCGCCACGTCGGCGATCAGCTTGCCTTCGCGTAATTGGTGCCGGGCAAACTGGATCCGGCGGTTGACCAGGAAGGCGTGGGGCGTCATCCCGTAATGGCGCTTGAAGGCTCGGCTCAGGTAGGACGGCGACAGTTGCGCGGCGGTGCAGATGTCTTCGAGCTTCAAGGCTTCGCTGCAATGGTCGTGGATGAATTGCGCCGCACGCATCAGCCCCGGATGGCTGCCCCGGTCCGGACGACCGGCTGGGTTGAGCCGCTGTTGCAGGTCGATGAAAAACGCCTCGGCGGCGGCGTGTTTGTGGGCGGTGTCGAGTTGCGCGTCCACCAATTGCTCATACAGCTTCCCCAGCGCGGCAAACAGTTCCACGTCGCGGCTGTGCGTGGTGGCGAAGCCCTGGAAATCCAGGTTTTCGTCAAAGCCGATACGGCGCTGCAAGTCTCTGAGCCACTGGGTGTCGACGTACAGCATCACGTAGGACCACGGCTGATCGTCGATCGGGTTGCACGCGTGGACGTCGCCGGGGTTCATCAGCACCACCGTGCCGCTCTCCACCTGGAAGTTCGAGCGTTCGTGAAGGTAGGTGCTGCGCCCGGCGGTGATCGCGCCGATGGAAAAGTGGTCATGGGAATGGCGCGAGTAGCAGACCTTGCGCCCGTCGCCGATGGCCCGGGCTTCGATGAAGGGCAGGGCCGCGTCGCGCCAGAAGCGTGGGGCGTCGTCATGGGGGGCGTGCTTCATCGGTCAGCGTCCTCGTCTTGAACCTTGAGTGGCAGTGTATTAGCCCTGGCCGGCAAATGCCCGTGGGATTTAGCCGTTCGGTTTGAACGGCATTGGTCCTGGGCTAGACTTCATGAAGTCCTGCCAATGGAGTTTCCGATGCTTGTGCCACGCAAACCGGACGACGAAGCCGATCGCCTCAAGAATCTGCACTCGCTCAAGCTGCTGGATACCGCACCCGAAGAGCGGTTTGACCGCCTGACCCGCCTTGCCCGACGCCTGTTTGACGTGCCCATCGCCCTGGTGTCCCTGGTGGACGCCAACCGGCAATGGTTCAAGTCCAGCGCCGGCCTGGAAGCCAGCGAAACCCCGCGGGACGTTTCGTTTTGTGGGCATGCGATTTTGCAGGATCAGATCCTGGAGATCTGCGACGCGGAACAGGACGAGCGCTTCCACGACAACCCGTTGGTCACGGACAAGCCAGGCATTCGCTTCTACGCCGGGTATCCGCTGGGGCTCGAGGACGGCAGCAAGCTCGGCACGTTGTGCCTGCTCGACACCCGGCCGCGCAAGCTCAATGACGAAGAGCGCGAGCTGCTGCGCGACCTGGCGCGCATGGCCGAGCAGGAAATGGTCGCGGTGCAGATGGCGAGCATGGACGAGCTGACGCTGTTGTCCAATCGGCGCGGCTTCAAGACGTTGGCCCAGCATGCCTTGAATGTATGTGATCGCTTGTCGCGGCCGGCGACGTTGCTGTTCTTCGACCTCAACGACTTCAAGCCGATCAACGACCGTTATGGGCATGCCGAGGGTGACAGCGCGCTGAAAACCTTCGCCGATGTGCTGCGTATCGCCTTTCGCGAAAGTGACGTGATCGGGCGCTTGGGCGGTGATGAGTTCGTGGCACTGCTCACCGGTTCTTCCCATGTCGAGACAGCGGCGATCATGGTGCGGCTCAAGGAAATCCTTGATGAGCGCAATGCGATGTTGCAGCGTGGCTATGACATTCGTTTCAGTGTCGGCCAGATCGAGTACGACGCCCAGCGCCATCAGTCGATCGACACGCTACTGGCGGACGCGGATGCGGCGATGTACACGCAGAAACAGGCGTTACGCAGCTAACATAGACTGATCAGGCCACCGCCTATCCCTGTGGGAGCGAGCCTGCTCGCGATGACCGAGTCACACTCAATATTTATGTCAACTGACCCACCGCAATCGCGAGCAGGCTCGCTCCCACAAGGGATTTGTAGTGGGCATAAAAAAACGCCGCTTGGCCTTTCCAGGGCAAGCGGCGTTTTTGCTGCAACGTGAAGATTACTCTTCGATGTTGCCCATGGCGGTGGTGTTGAAGCCGCCGTCCACGTACATGATTTCACCGCTGATGCCCGATGCCAGGTCCGAGCACAGGAAGGCGCCGGCGTTGCCGACTTCTTCGATGGTGACGTTGCGACGCAGCGGGGTTTGCGCTTCGTTGGCGGCCAGCATCTTGCGGAAGTTCTTGATGCCGGAAGCGGCGAGGGTGCGGATCGGGCCTGCCGATACGCAGTTGACGCGGGTGCCGTCCGGGCCCAGGGAGCCGGCCAGGTAACGGACGCCGGCTTCCAGGGAAGCCTTGGCCATGCCCATGACGTTGTAGTTCGGCATGGTGCGCTCGGCGCCCAGGTACGACAGGGTCAGCAGGCTGCCGTTGCGGCCTTTCATCATTTCGCGACCGGCCTTGGCCAGGGCCACGAAGCTGTAGGCGCTGATGTCGTGGGCAATGCGGAAACCTTCACGGGTGGTGGCTTCGGTGAAGTCGCCGTCCAGTTGGTCGCCCGGGGCGAAGCCCACGGAGTGCACGATGCAGTCCAGGCCGTCCCACTTCTTGCTCAGTTGTTCGAAGACCTTGGCGATTTCTTCATCGCTGGCCACGTCGCACGGGAAGCACAGCTCAGGGCTCGAACCCCAGCCCTGTGCGAACTCTTCGACACGACCCTTGAGTTTGTCGTTCTGATAAGTGAAGGCAAGCTCAGCGCCCTCGCGATGCATGGCGGCGGCGATGCCGGATGCGATGGACAGCTTGCTGGCGACACCGACGATCAGTACGCGCTTACCGGCGAGAAAACCCATGTGTTGCTCCTCTTTCAGGTTATTCGGCAGTTGTTGGGGCCAGGAAGGCGGCCTCCAGCAACTGCTGTGTATAGGGGTGCTGCGGCGCGGCGAATATGCTGCGGGCATCACCTTGTTCGACCACTTGGCCATGCTTGACCACCATCAACTGGTGGCTCAGCGCTTTGACGACAGCCAGGTCATGGCTGATAAACAGGTACGTCAGGTTGTACTTGGTTTGCAACGACCGCAACAGCTCCACCACTTGGCGTTGCACGGTACGGTCCAGGGCCGACGTCGGTTCATCCAGCAGAATCAACGCCGGCTTGAGCACCAGGGCCCGGGCAATGGCGATACGCTGCCGTTGCCCTCCGGAAAATTCATGGGGGTAGCGGTTCCGGGTTTCCGGGTCCAGGCCTACCTCCTTCAATGCCGCAATTATCGCTTGTTCCTGTTCGGCTTCGGTGCCGATCTTGTGGATCCGCAGGCCTTCGCCGACGATCTGGCTTACACACATCCGTGGGCTCAGGCTGCCAAACGGGTCCTGAAACACCACTTGCATCTCCCGGCGTAGCGGCCGGACTTGTTGCTGCGTCAGGCTGTCCAGCTGCTTGCCTTCGAAGCGGATCCCGCCCTGGCTGCCGATCAACCGCAGGATTGCCAGCCCCAGGGTGGATTTGCCGGAACCGCTTTCGCCGACGATGCCCAGGGTCTGGCCCTGGGGCAGGCTGAAGCGGATACCGTCCACGGCCTTGATGTAGTCTACCGTGCGCTTGAACAGGCCTTTCTTGATCGGGAACCAGACTTTCAGGTCCTCGACCTGCAACAACGGCGGGCCGACAACGTTGTTCGCCGGGGTGCCGCTGGGCTCGGCGCCCAGCAGCTCCCGAGTGTACGGATGCTGCGGTGCGCGGAACAACTCTTCGCACGATGCCTGTTCGACGATGCAACCGCGCTGCATGACACATACGCGATGCGCAATTCTTCGCACAAGGTTCAAATCGTGGCTGATCAGCAGCAGCGACATGCCCAATCGCGCCTGCAATTCCTTGAGCAGTTGGAGGATTTTCAGCTGGACGGTGACATCCAGCGCGGTGGTCGGCTCGTCGGCGATCAGCAGTTCCGGCTCGTTGGCCAGGGCCATGGCGATCATCACCCGCTGGCGCTGGCCGCCGGACAGCTCGTGGGGCAGGGCCTTGAGGCGCTTGTGGGGCTCGGGGATGCCGACCAGTTCCAGCAACTCGAGGGTGCGGCGGGTCGCGACCTTGCCGCTCAGGCCCTTGTGGATGCCGAGCACTTCATTGATCTGTTTTTCAATGGAGTGCAGCGGGTTGAGGGAGGTCATCGGCTCTTGGAAGATCATCGCGATCCGATTGCCACGGATATGCCGGATGGTTTTTTCCTTCAAACCCAGCAAATTCTGGCCGGCGTACTGGATAGTGCCGGTGGGGTGATGGGCCAGCGGGTAGGGCAGCAACCGCAGGATCGAGTGGGCGGTGACCGATTTGCCCGAGCCACTTTCACCCACCAGGGCCAGGGTTTCGCCGCGCTTGATATCGAAGCTGACGCCCTCGACCACGCGCTGGCGACGCTCGCCGACAATGAACTCCACTGCCAGGTCGCGCACTTCGATCAGATTATCCTGGTTCATATCACTTCCTCGGATCGAAGGCATCGCGAGCGGACTCGCCGATGAACACCAACAGGCTCAGCATCACGGCCAGCACGGCGAACGCGCTGATGCCCAGCCACGGCGCCTGGAGGTTGGATTTGCCCTGGGCCACCAGCTCGCCCAGCGACGGCGCGCCCGGCGGCAGGCCAAAGCCGAGGAAATCCAGGGCGGTGAGGGTGCCGATGGCGCCGGTGAGGATGAACGGCATGAACGTCATGGTCGAGACCATGGCGTTGGGCAGGATGTGGCGGAACATGATCGCGCCGTTCTGCATGCCCAGGGCCCGGGCGGCGCGCACGTATTCCAGGTTGCGCCCGCGCAGGAACTCGGCACGGACCACGTCCACCAGGCTCATCCAGGAAAACAGCAGCATGATGCCCAGCAGCCACCAGAAGTTGGGCTGCACGAAACTGGCCAGGATGATCAGCAAGTACAGCACCGGCAACCCCGACCAGATTTCCAGGAAACGTTGGCCGGCCAGGTCCACCCAGCCGCCATAGAAGCCCTGCAGGGCGCCGGCGATCACGCCGATGATCGAGCTGAGCACGGTCAGCGTCAGGGCAAACAGTACCGAGATACGGAAGCCATAGATGACCCGGGCCAGGACATCGCGACCCTGGTCGTCAGTGCCCAGCCAGTTCACCGAAGAGGGCGGCGCCGGGGCCGGGACCTTCAGGTCGTAGTTGATGCTCTGGTAGCTGAACGGAATCGGTGCCCACAGCACCCAGGCGTCCTTGGTCGCCAGCAGTTCGCGGATGTAGGGGCTCTTGTAGTTGGCTTCCAGCGGGAACTCGCCGCCGAACGTGGTTTCCGGGTAGCGCTTGAGCGCCGGGAAGTACCAGCCGTCGTCGTAATGCACCACCAGCGGCTTGTCGTTGGCGATCAACTCGGCGCCCAGGCTCAGCCCGAACAGGATCAGGAACAGCCACAGTGACCACCAGCCACGCTTGTTGGCCTTGAACAGTTCGAAGCGGCGGCGATTGAGAGGGGACAGGTTCATCTCAATGCTCCCGGCTTTCGAAGTCGATGCGCGGATCGACAAAGGTGTAGGTCAAGTCGCCGATCAGTTTCACCACCAGCCCCAGCAAGGTGAAGATGAACAGGGTGCCGAACACCACCGGATAGTCGCGGTTGATCGCCGCTTCGAAACTCATCAGGCCCAGGCCGTCGAGGGAGAAGATCACTTCCACCAGCAGGGAGCCGGTAAAGAAGATCCCGATGAAGGCCGAAGGGAAGCCGGCGATCACCAGCAGCATGGCGTTGCGGAATACGTGGCCGTAGAGCACCCGATGGCGGGTCAGGCCCTTGGCCTTGGCGGTGACCACGTATTGCTTGTTGATTTCGTCGAGGAAGCTGTTTTTGGTCAGCAGGGTCATGGTGGCGAAGTTGCCGATCACCAGGGCGGTCACGGGCAAGGCCAGGTGCCAGAAGTAATCGAGGATCTTGCCGCCCATGCTCAATTCGTCGAAGTTGTTGGAGGTCAGCCCGCGCAAGGGGAACCAGTCGAAATAGCTGCCGCCGGCAAACACCACGATCAGCAGGATGGCGAACAGGAACGACGGGATCGCGTAGCCGACGATGATGGCCGAGCTGGTCCAGACATCGAAATGGCTGCCGTGGCGCGTGGCCTTGGCGATCCCCAGCGGGATCGACACCAGGTACATGATCAGCGTGCTCCACAACCCGAGGGAGATGGACACCGGCATCTTTTCCTTGATCAGGTCGATGACCTTGGCATCGCGGAAAAAACTGTCGCCGAAGTCCAGGTGGGCGTAGTTCTTGATCATGATCCACAGGCGTTCGGGCGCCGACTTGTCGAAGCCGTACATGTGCTCGATTTCCTTGACCAGTGCCGGATCCAGGCCCTGGGCACCGCGGTACGAGGAGCCGGCCACCGCCACTTCGGCACCGCCGCCGGCAATGCGGCTGGTGGCGCCTTCGAAGCCCTCGAGCTTGGCGATCATCTGTTCCACCGGCCCGCCGGGCGCGGCCTGGATGATGACGAAGTTGATCAGCAGAATGCCGAACAGGGTCGGGATGATCAGCAGCAGTCGCCGAAAAATATAAGCCAGCATCTTGTTACTCCACGCTCGCAGGGGCGGCGATTTGCTGCTCGATGACCTGCTTCTCAACTTCATCGGCCGGCTTGACCTCCGGCTTGACCCACCAGGTGGTGGTGCCGATGTCATAGGTTGGCGTGATTTCCGGATGACCGATGTGATTCCAGTAGGCCACGCGCCAGGTCTTGATGTGCCAGTTGGGAATCACGTAGTAGCCCCACTGCAAAACCCGGTCCAGTGCTCGGGCGTGGGCCACCAGGCTCTTGCGCGAATCGGCGTTGATCAGTTGTTCCACCAGTTGGTCCACGGCCGGATCCTTCAGGCCCATGGTGTTGCGGCTGCCGGGCTTGTCGGCGGCGGCCGACATCCAGAACTCGCGCTGTTCGTTACCCGGCGAGCTGGATTGCGGGAAGCTGCCCACCACTAGGTCGAAGTCTCGGGAGCGTACGCGGTTGACGAACTGGGAGACGTCGACTCGGCGGATGATCAGCTCGATGCCCAGGTCGCTCAGGTTGCGCTTGAACGGCAGCAGTATCCGTTCGAACTCGGTCTGGGCCAGCAGGAACTCCAGCACCACCGGTTTGCCCTGGGCATCGACCATCTTGTCGTCGACGATGCGCCAGCCGGCTTCCTGCAGCAATTGGTAGGCCTTGCGCTGCTGGTCGCGGATCATGCCGCTGCCGTCGCACATTGAAGGCTGGAAGGCGTCGGTGAAGACTTGCTCGGGAATCTTGCCGCGCAGGGGCTCGAGAATCTTCAGTTCGTCTTCGCCGGGCAGGCCGGTGGCGGCCATGTCCGAATTCTCGAAGTAGCTGCGGGTGCGAGCGTAGGCGCCGTTGAACAGTTGTTTGTTGGTCCACTCGAAATCGAGGAGCAGGCTCAAGGCCTTGCGTACCCGGACATCCTGGAAGATCGGCCGGCGCAGGTTGTAGATAAAGCCCTGCATGCCGGTGGGGTTGCCGTTGGGGATCTGTTCCTTGATCAGCCGGCCCTCGGTCACGGCCGGGATGTTGTAGGCATTGGCCCAGTTCTTGGCGGTCATCTCCAACCAGAAATCGAATTGACCGGCCTTGAGCGCTTCGACCGCGACGGTGTTGTCGCGGTAGTAGTCGGTGACCAGTACGTCGAAATTGTAGAAGCCGCGATTGACCGCCAGGTCTTTGCCCCAATAGTCCTTCACCCGCTCATAGCGGATCGAGCGACCGGCCTTCACTTCGGCAACCTTGTAGGGGCCGCTGCCCAGGGGGATTTCCAGGTTGCCCTTGCTGAAGTCGCGCTCGGCCCACCAGTGCTTCGGCAATACCGGCAGTTGGCCGAGGATCAACGGCAGTTCGCGATTGTTGGTGTGCTTGAACTTGAACAGGACCTTGAGTGGGTCTTCGGCAATGACGTCGGCAACATCGTTGTAATAGCCGCGAAACATCGGCGCGCCGTCCCTGGTCAGGGTCTGGAAGCTGAAGACCACGTCTTCTGCCCGTACCGGGTGGCCGTCGTTGAAGCGGGCTTCGGGGCGTAGGTAGAAGCGCACCCAGGCATTGTCCGGGGCTTTCTCGATTTTTTCGGCGATCAGGCCATATTCGGTGAAAGGTTCGTCCAGGCCCTGCTTGGCCAGGGTGTCGTAGATCAGGCCGATGTCATCGGCCGGCACGCCTTTGCTGATGAATGGGTTGAGGCTGTCGAAACCCCCAAAGCCGCCCTGGCGGAAGATGCCGCCCTTGGGCGCATCCGGGTTGACGTAGTCGAAATGCTTGAAGTTCGCCGGGTATTTCGGCGGCTCGTTGTACAAGGTCAAGGCGTGCTGTGGCGCGGCGCAGGCCAACCCGGCGAATAACAGGCTGCTGGCCTGCAGAAGCAGGGCACGTAGAGGCTTCATTGATCTTTCTCCGAAGATTTCAGCCACCATGCGCTCAGGCCCAGGGTGTAGGGCGGCGTGGTGACGAAGGCGAACCGGTTGCGGTACGCCAGGCGATGATAATTGAGATACCAGTTGGGAATGCAGTAATGCTGCCACAACAGCACGCGATCCAGGGCTTTGCCGGCGGCGACCTGTTCGTCGCGGGTCTGGGCGGCGAGCAATTTTTCCAGCAGGTGGTCGACCACCGGGTTGGCGATCCCCGCGTAGTTCTTGCTGCCCTTGACCCCGACCTGGCTGGAGTGGAAGTACTGCCATTGCTCAAGGCCCGGGCTGAGGGTCTGGCCCAAGGTCAGCAGGATCATGTCGAAATCGAACTGGTCCAGGCGCTGTTTGTACTGGGCGCGATCCACTGTGCGCAACCGGGCCTGGATGCCGATGCTGGCGAGGTTTTCGACGTAGGGCTGCAGGATGCGCTCAAGGTTCGGGTTCACCAGCAGGATTTCGAAACTCAGGGGCTGGCTGTCGGCATTGAGCAGGCGCTGGCCGCTAAGGCTCCAGCCGGCTTCCTTCAAGAGACCCAGGGCCTTGCGCAAGGTTTCCCGGGGGATGCCGCGCCCGTCGGTCTTGGGCAAACTGAAGGGCTCGGTGAGCAGTGTGGGCGGCAATTGTTCCCGATACGGCTTGAGCAACAGCCATTCATGGCCCACCGGCAGGCCGGTGGCGGAGAATTCGCTGTTGGGGTAGTAACTGAGGGTGCGCTTGTAGGCGCCGCTGAACAGGGTGCGGTTGGTCCACTCGAAATCGAACATCAGCCCCAAGGCTTCACGTACCTTGACCTCGGCAAACGTGCTGCGCCGGGTGTTCATGAACAGGCCCTGGGTCTGGGTCGGGATCTGGTGGGGGATTTGCGCCTTGATGACATCGCCCCGGTTGACCGCCGGGAATTGATAGCCGTTGGCCCAGTTCTTGGCCTGGTGTTCGATGTAGATATCGAACTCGCCAGCCTTGAAGGCTTCGAAGGCGACTTCGCTGTCACGGTAGAACTCCACGTCCATGCGGTCGTAGTTGTATTTGCCGCGATTGACCGGCAGGTCCTTGCCCCAGTAGTTCTTGACCCGCTCGAACACCAGTTGGCGGCCTGGTTGCACTTTGATGATGCGATACGGCCCGCTGCCCAGGGGCGGTTCGAAGGTCGTCGCCTTGAAATCGCGGTCTTTCCAGTAATGCTGGGGCAACACCGGCAGTTCACCCAGGCGCAGGATCAGCAGCGGATTGCCCGCACGCTTGAAGACAAAGCGGATTTTCAGCGGGTTGAGAATGTCGACCCGCAGCACTTCCTGCAGGTTGGTGCGGTACTGCGGGTGGCCGTCCTTGAGCAGCGTCCTGTAGGAGAACGCCACGTCATAGGCGGTGATGGGCACGCCATCGTGAAACCGCGCTTCGGGGCGCAGGTTGAAAACCACCCAGCTGCGGTCTTCGCTGTATTCCACCGACTGGGCGATCAGGCCATAGCTCGACGTCGGTTCGTCACCGGAGGGGGCGTACTGGCCAGTGCCGACCATCAATGGTTCGTTCAGCTCATTGATACCGTACTGCAGGAAGTTGGGCGTGGAAACCGGGCTGCTGCCCTTGAACGTGTAGGGGTTGAGCGTATCGAAGGTGCCGAATGCCATGACCCGCAAGACTCCGCCCTTGGGCGCTTGCGGGTTGACCCAGTCGAAGTGGGTGAATCTGGCCGGGTACTTGAGCGTGCCGAACTGCGCATAGCCATGGCTTTCGCTGATGGCTGCGCTGGCGGGAGAGCTCAAGGCCAGGCTGATCAGGAGCAGGAGGAGGGGACGTATCAAGTATGAGATCCGATCCAGGCGGCTTGGGCTTTTATGGCCTGTACAGTAACAGCTTGTATCGGCAGGAAAAAGGCGGGGTTTAGAGGGGATGCCAGTCAGCTAAGCGGATACCTGTGGGAGCAAGGCTTGCCCGCGATGAACGATATCGCGGTTCAACTGTTAAACCGCGGTGCGGCCATCGCGGGCAAGCCTTGCTCCCACATGCCTTGCTCCCACATGCCTTGCCCCCACAGATGGGGCCCCTCACCACACAAAGCTCCCCGGTCATCTCAGTGCGGGGAATAGACCGTCAGCATCTGCCCAGGCTTGAGTGCCTTGCCCATCCGCGGGTTCCAGCGCTTGAGGTGCTGCATTTCCACGTTGAAGCGTTTGGCGACGACGTACAGCGAATCACCCTGCTTGACCTTGTACTGGGTCTGCTTCTTCGGGTCCTTGCTATTGGCGGCCACCACGGTGCTGATGCGCTTGCCAGTGGCCTTGCTGGCCTTGGCATCCTGCATCACCAGGGTCTGGCCGACCTTGAGCTTGTTGCCGCTGAGTCTGTTCCAGCGTTGCAGGTCCTTGGTCTGGACGTTGTTGGCCTTGGCGATCTGGGCCAGGTTGTCGCCGCGCTTGACGCGGTAGGTGCGCTTCGCACCTGCCACGTCGCTGTCATCGGCCGATTCGAAGACCGGTTTGAGCGAGCGCTGGCTGATCAGCTCTTCCGGGCGCATGGTCGACAGGCTGGCGGTCAGCAATTGAGCCTTGGAGGTGGGTACCAGCAGGTGCTGCGGGCCGTCGATGGTGGTGCGCTGCTTGAAGGCCGGGTTGAGCTGGAACAGCTCGTCTTCATCGATGTTGGCCACCGCCGCGACCTTGGACAGGTCCATGCGCTGGTTGATCTCGACGACCTGGAAATAGGGTTCGTTGGCGATCGGGTTGAGGTTCACGCCATAGGCATCGGGCGAGAGCACCACCTGGGACAGCGCCAGCAGCTTCGGCACATAGGCCTGGGTCTCGCTGGGCAGCGGCAGGTTCCAGTAGTCGGTGGGCAGGCCAAGCTTCTCGTTGCGCTCGATGGCGCGACTGACCGTGCCTTCGCCGGCGTTGTAGGCCGCCAGCGCCAGCAACCAGTCGCCGTTGAACATGTCGTGCAGGCGCGTCAGGTAGTCCATGGCGGCCGTGGTGGAAGCGGTGATGTCGCGACGCCCGTCATAGAAGCGGGTCTGGCGCAGGTTGAAGTAACGCCCCGTGGACGGGATGAATTGCCACAGGCCCACCGCGTTGGCCCGGGAATAGGCCATGGGGTTGTAGGCACTCTCGATCACCGGCAGTAGCGCCAGCTCCAGCGGCATGTTGCGCTCTTCGAGGCGTTCGACGATGTAATGGATGTACAGGCTGCCGCGCTCACCGGCGTTCTCCAGGAAGGAGGGGTTGCTGGCGAACCACAGGCGCTGTTGCTCGATACGCGGGTTGACGCCGGCTGTTTCCTGCAGCTGGAAGCCCTGGCGCATGCGTTCCCAGACGTCCTGGGGTACTTGGGGGCTGGGTTTCTCGGTGAGCCATACCGGCTTCTGTTTGGCGCGAGCGGCGATATTCGGGGTGTGCGCCGCGTCGGTCTGCGGCGGCTGGCTCGTGCTCTGGCAGCCCGCCAAGGTGGCGGACACAGCCACCGCGATGGCTTGAGCCAAGCGGGTCAATGTGTCTGACTGGACGGACCTGCGTATAGATGACGACATTGGCTGGAAGTAAGTTCCGGGCAAAAATGTCGGCCGATTCTAGGAAGCGCACCCCAACAGGTCAACCTTTCAGAATTTTTGTATCAATCGATAGCTGCCTTAGAACGTATCTTTCCAAGCCCTCAAGGCCGCAAAAACCTCACTCGGCGTCTGGTTTCGCTGGCCATTCCGTTCGTCTGCTTTTTGTTTAACGGATGTTTCAGTCGTGCGCAGGAACGGATTGGTGAGTTTTTCCAGGGCCAGGGTCGAGGGCAGCGTCATGATGCCTTCGCTGCGTTGCCGGCTGACTTTTTCCAGGCGGGCGACGATGTCCGGGTTGCCGGGCTCCACGGCGGCCGCGAACTTCAGGTTGCTGAGGGTATATTCGTGGGTGCAGTAGACCAGCGTATCTTCAGGCAGGGCGGCGAGGCGACTGAGCGAGTGGTGCATTTGCGCAGGCGTGCCCTCGAAGAGCCGACCGCAACCGGCGGCGAACAGGGTATCGCCACAGAACAGCAGGCCGTGGTGGTAGTAGGCGATGTGCCCCAGGGTATGGCCAGGCACGGCGTAGACATCGAAGTCCCAGCCGAGCACGCTGACCTGGTCGTTGTCATGCAGGGCCTGGTCCCGCGCCGGGATGTTTTCGCTGGCCGGGCCGTAAACGGTGGCGTTCGTCGCATGCTTCAGCGCCTGGACGCCGCCGACATGATCATGGTGATGATGGGTGATCAAGATATCGCTCAGGACCCAGCCCGGATGGGCCTCGAGCCAGGCCTGCACCGGTGCGGCGTCACCCGGGTCGACCACGGCGCAGCGCTGGGTGGCGTGGTCCTGTAACAACCAGATGTAGTTATCGGTGAATGCGGGCAGGGCACTGATCTGTATCATCGTGGAATTCGCCAAGCGGAAAACAAAGGCGCATCTTAGAACTTCCTGACGCGTTGGAGAATGCAATGACCGATGAAGCGTTCGCTCAGGCTGATCCTGACTGGCTGGCGTTGATCAGCGCCGCCCGTGAATGGCTGTCCGGCCCTGTCGGGCAATTTTTGCTGGATGAAGAACGGCGCATGCTCGAAGACGAGTTGGGCCGGTTCTTCGGCGGCTACCTGGTGCACTACGGGCCCTCGGCGCAAACCCCGCCGTCGGCACCGCAAGTCCAGCGCAACGTACGCCTGGGGGCGCCGTTGCCCGGGGTGGAAATCGTCTGCGAGGAGCAGGCCTGGCCGTTGAGCGAACATGCCGCCGATGTGGTGGTCATGCAGCACGGCCTGGATTTCTGCCTGTCACCCCACGGTTTGTTGCGTGAAGCCGCCAGCAGCGTGCGCCCCGGCGGGCATCTGTTGATCATCGGCATCAACCCCTGGAGCACTTGGGGGTTGCGTCATGTGTTTGCCCACGACGCCTTGCGCCAGGCCCGCTGCATCTCGGCGTCGAGGGTCGGTGACTGGCTCAACCTGCTGGGTTTTGCGCTGGAGAAACGCCGCTTCGGGTGCTATCGTCCGCCGCTTGCGTCGCCCAAGTGGCAGGCGCGCCTGGCCGGCTGGGAGCGCAAGGCCGGTGACTGGCAGCTGTCCGGCGGCGGTTTCTACCTGCTGGTGGCGCGCAAGATCGCGGTCGGACTGCGCCCGGTGCGTCAGGTGCGACGCGAGCCGATGGGCAAGTTGATTCCCTTGCCAATGGCCAAGGTCAATCGTCGCCACATCGAGCCGTAACCTTTTTCGAGGGTTCTTGCCGGTAATGGGCTGCGGGTGTTGTCGGGCCCGATCGGCGGGCCTTTGCATTTTTTCTGGATAGATTGGCATGAGCGATAGCGTAGAACTCTTCACTGATGGCGCCTGCAAGGGCAACCCCGGTCCGGGCGGCTGGGGCGCGTTGCTGGTGTGCAAGGGCGTGGAGAAGGAACTCTGGGGCGGCGAAGCCAATACCACCAACAATCGCATGGAGCTGATGGGCGCCATCCGAGGCCTGGAAGAGCTCAAGCGGTCCTGCGATGTGTTGTTGGTGACCGACTCGCAGTACGTCATGAAAGGCATCAACGAGTGGATGGCCAACTGGAAGAAACGTGGCTGGAAGACGGCGGCGAAGGAGCCGGTAAAAAACGCCGACCTCTGGAAGCTGCTGGATGAACAGGTCAACCGCCACAACGTCACCTGGAAATGGGTGCGCGGCCACATCGGCCACCACGGCAACGAACGGGCCGACCAGTTGGCCAATCGTGGGGTCGATGAGGTGCGGGGCTACAAGCAGGCTTGATTCTCGGTTGCGCCCCTGTGGCCAGGGCGCTTGTGTGGGAGCAAAGCTTGCTCGCGACACAGGCGCCCTGGTTTTCCTGAAAGACCGCATGATCTTCATCGCGAGCAAGCTTTGCTCCCACAGTGTTTGCTCTCGTTCATCACTTGCTTGCAAGAGCCTGGCTCCCAGGTAAATCCCCTTGCGACAAGAGCGTGTTAACATCCGCGCTTTTGCAAGACTGCCCGCTGAGAGCTGAACACTGATGGCCAACAGATCTGTAGTACTGGATACCGAAACCACCGGCATGCCGGTGACCGATGGTCACCGGATTATTGAAATCGGTTGTGTCGAGCTGATCGGCCGACGCCTGACCGGTCGCCATTTCCATGTGTACCTGCAACCGGACCGCGAAAGCGACGAGGGCGCCATTGGCGTCCACGGCATCACCAACGAATTCCTGGTGGGCAAGCCGCGTTTCGCCGAAGTGGCCGATGAGTTCTTCGAATTCATCCAGGGCGCGCAGTTGATCATCCACAACGCGGCGTTCGACGTCGGGTTCATCAACAACGAATTCGCCCTGATGGGCCAGCACGACCGGGCCGACATTACCCAGCATTGCACCATTCTCGATACCCTGATGATGGCCCGGGAACGCCACCCTGGGCAGCGCAATAGCCTCGATGCCTTGTGCAAGCGCTACGGCGTCGACAACTCCGGTCGTGAACTGCACGGCGCCTTGCTCGACTCCGAGATCCTGGCCGACGTCTACCTGACCATGACCGGCGGCCAGACCAGCCTGTCCCTGGCCGGCAACGCCTCGGACGGCAACGGTACTGGCGAAGGCTCCGGCAACCAGGCCTCGGAGATTCGCCGTTTGCCCGCTGAGCGCCAGCCATCGCGGATTATCCGCGCCAGCGAAAGCGACCTGGCCGAACATGCCGCGCGTCTGGAAGCCATCGCCAAGTCCGCAGGTGCTCCGGCATTGTGGACGCAGTTGGCCGAGGCGCAGGCCGCCACGCACTGATGAAACCCTTCCTGTGGGAGCAAGCTCGCTCCCACAAGGTTATCCATCGTTCATTTCTCGCCACAATCGCCACGACCTTCTACCCTGAGGTAACGGGCAGGCTACGGATCCCGCTTGATGTGTGAAGATTTGAAAGGCAAGGGCAATGGATGGCACCACGCCGTTGGTTGTCTCAAGGAATGAGGACCTTCCCCAGTATGCAACCGGTCATGAATCCCAAGCACCCCGGGTTGTCGGTGCGCGTCGTCGATGACGGCTTTGCCGCCTATATCTGGGGCAGTGACTTCAGCTTCGAAGTCAACGACTACGGGACGGCGCAGATCGGCCGGCCCGTCAGCCAGTGGGCGGTGACACCTATTGTTCCCTATCGCAAGTGCTATGGCATCGATCCCGAGGAGTTCAGCAGCTTCCGCGATGCCCCGGACAGCGAGATCTTCATGGCTTATCTCGATGATCAGCCCGTGGGGCATCTGGTGGTCAGTACCAACTGGAACGGCTATGCCCACATCGACGAGTTGGCGGTACACGCCCCAGCCCGTCGCCACGGAGTAGCCAAGGCATTGCTCGATGTCGCCCAGTTCTGGAGCCGCAAGAAAAAGCTGCCGGGCATCATGCTCGAGACCCAGAACAACAATCTGGGCGCCTGCCGACTCTATGAGCGTTGCGGTTACGTGCTCGGCGGTATCGATCACCTGCGCTATCGCGGCATTGACCGGCATACCGCCGAAGTGGCGCTGTTCTGGTACCGACTGTTCGACGATCCGCTGGGCATGTCGATCAGTGGTTCAACAACGCCTCGGCTTGTTCCGTAACCCGTTCCAGCAGCGACTGGAGGGTGGGTGAGGGCGGCGTGCCGTTCAGGCTCAGGGCATAGAGGCCAATCGCGATGGCGGGCGATACCGGGCAGACGTCCAGGCCACTGCCCTTGGCCCCCGAGGCGGTGAACGGGTCGACGATGGCCAGGCCCTCGCCGGCCTCGACCATGGCGCGCATCATCTGATGGGTCTGGACGCGGATCTGGATCATCGGCGCCGGACGCAGTGCCGCCAATTTATGCTCGAACGCAGGGCTCAACGGGTCATGGCCATCCAGGCCTACCAACGGCTGGCCCGCCAGGTCCTGGAGCGAAATGTATTTTTGTCGTGGTTGCAGCCAGCCGTGAGGTGCCAGCAATTGCAGTTTGCCCTGGGCGATCATCTGGCAATGGATGTCGGGGTGTTCAGGGTCGTGCAGGCTCAGGCCCAGGTCGCTTTCACGCAACAGCAGGCTGTGGACGATGTCGCGGGTCGGTTGGCTGAGCAGGGTGCAAGGCGCATCCGGATGGCGGCGACGCAAGGCGGCGATGCTCTGGGGCAACAACTGCTGGGCCAGTGGCGGGGTGCAGATAATGCGCAAGGGTGGTGCCTGATAGTGTTTCAGGCTGCTGGCCAGGCGCTGCACCGGTTCGAGGGTGTCGTACACCCGCGTGATGCCGTCGCGCAGTTCAAGGGTTTCCCGGGTGGCCTGCAGGCGCCCGCGCACGCTGGCAAACAGCATGAAGCCCAGCTGGGCCTCGGCATCGCGCAGGATCGCCTCGACCTCTGTCACCGGCAGTTGCAGCCATTCGGCCGCCGTGCCGAGGTGACCGGTCTGCAGCAGCGCCTGGATCACTTCGATGTGGCGTAAACGCATGCAAGAAGTCCATGTTCGGCGGGTGAGCCATTGAGTGGCTGAATCCTAACCCAAGTCCGGGCATGACTTCTGCTAATAACCAACAGGTTATAGCGCTATTTGTGTTTCGGGTTCGCGCGTCAACTTGATGCCGGTCTGCACCAATTCAAACTCGTCCTCGTTGAGTTTCTTGACTCGATCACCGATCGCCAGCTTGTAAGTGGTGACAGGCTCCTTGCCGTTTCCGTCGGGTGACGGGGTCGATTCCTGGAACTCATGCACCGAATAGACGCGACCTTCGGCGTCCCGCGCATGAAATTGTCCGACAAGTACTGCTGCCATTGCTTAGAACCTCTGGAAATAAATCACTCGATTTGCGGTTCTGTAGACCCTGGTCAAGCGTGGTAAGTTTTCCTACATGAAAAAAATAGTCCAGCCGACAGGTTTTCGTCGCTCCACTGGTCCAATTGTCACCCCGATCATCTATAACTACAGGCTCCTTTGAGCCGATAGTCGAGAAGCCTCTCATGAGTAATGTCTACACAGTGGCCGTTTTGGTGGGCAGCCTGCGCAAGGCATCGATCAACCGCAAGGTCGCGCTGGCACTGGCTGACCTGGCGCCCGCCAACCTCAAGCTGAACATTGTCGAGATCGGCGAGTTGCCACTTTATAACGAAGACATTGATGTGACACCGCCGGCAGCCTACACCACATTCCGTCAGCAGGTGGGTGCGGCTGATGCTTTGTTGTTCGTCACGCCTGAGTACAACCGCTCGGTGCCGGCGCCGTTGAAAAACGCCATCGACGTCGGCTCGCGTCCCTACGGCCAGAGTTGCCTGAGCGGTAAACCGGGCGCGGTGATCAGTGCTTCACCGGGCGCCATGGGTGGTTTCGGTGCCAACCACCATTTGCGCCAGTCGCTGGTATTCCTTGACGTGCCCTGCATGCAGCAGCCGGAAGCCTACCTGAGCGGTGCCGGGACGGCATTTGACGAGGCGGGCAACCTGTCGGACTCGGTACGGCCCATCCTGCAGAAATTCATCGATGCCTACGGCAAGTGGGTCGAGCAACACAAGAAGGTTTGATACCTTTGCGCAACTTCAAGCCAATCACTTCTGTGGCGAAGTGATGTTCTGTGGGGGCAAGGCTTGCCCGCGATGGCCGCACCGCGGTTTAACAGTCGAACCGCGATATCTTCATCGCGGGCAAGCCTTGCTCCCACAGTGGGATATATTCGCCCCGTCGCACCACCAGACCGTTCTTTGTCACGTCTGACTCCCTCTTTTCAATCAACCTTCCAAGGCTGTTGTGCATGCTCATCGCGTCATTGATTTTCCTGCTGACCATTACGCTGGTGATCTGGCAGCCCAAGGGGCTTGGCGTCGGCTGGAGCGCGACGCTCGGCGCGCTGCTGGCGTTGTTGAGCGGGGTGGTGCAGGTCGGCGACATTGCGCTGGTCTGGCAGATCATCTGGAACGCCACCGGTACGTTTGTCGCGCTGATCATCATCAGCCTGCTGCTGGACGAGGCCGGCTTTTTCGCCTGGGCGGCCTTGCACGTGGCCCGTTGGGGAAAGGGCAGCGGGCACAAGCTGTTTGCGTTCATGGTGCTGCTGGGGGCGCTGGTGTCGGCCCTGTTTGCCAATGACGGGGCGGCGTTGATCCTGACGCCCATCGTGATTTCGATGCTGCTGGCGTTGCGGTTTTCCCCGGCGGCGACCCTGGCATTCGTGATGGGTGCCGGTTTCATTGCCGACAGCGCGAGCCTGCCGCTGGTGGTGTCGAACCTGGTGAACATCGTCTCGGCGGACTTCTTCGGCATTGGTTTCAACCGCTACGCGGCGGTCATGGTGCCGGTGAACCTGGTCAGCGTGGCGGCGAGCCTGGCGATATTGATGTGGTTCTTTCGTCGCGACATTCCGGGTGACTACGACCCCGAGCAACTGGACGATCCGGCGACGGCGATCCACGACAAGGCAACGTTTTATGCCGGCTGGGTGGTGCTGGTGATCCTGCTGCTGGGCTGCTTTGCCCTGGAGCCACTGGGGATTCCCATCAGCGCGATCTCGGCGGTCTGCGCTGCGCTGCTGCTGGCCGTCGCGGCCCGTGGCCACAAGATTTCCACCCGCAAGGCGATGAAGGAAGCGCCTTGGCAGATCGTGATCTTCTCCCTCGGCATGTACCTGGTGGTCTATGGCCTGCGCAATGCCGGGCTGACCGGCTACCTGGCCCAATGGCTCGACGGTTTCGCCGAATATGGCGTGTGGGGTGCGGCCATGGGGACAGGCCTGCTGACGGCGTTGCTCTCGTCGGTCATGAACAATTTGCCAACGGTGCTGATCGGCGCCCTGTCCATCGACGCCAGCCAGGCCACCGGGGTGGTGAAGGAGGCGATGATCTACGCCAACGTCATCGGCAGCGACCTGGGCCCGAAAATCACCCCGATCGGCAGCCTGGCGACCTTGCTGTGGCTGCATGTGCTGGAACGCAAGAACATCCAGATCGGCTGGGGGTATTACTTCAAGGTCGGGATTGTGCTGACGCTGCCGGTGTTGCTGGTGACCTTGGCGGCGCTGGCGGTGCGGTTGTCACTCTAAACCGTAGCGGCCCCTTCGCGAGCAAGCCCGCTCCCACAGGAGAGTGCATTCCAATGTGGGAGCGGGCTTGCTCGCGAAGACGGCCGTTCAGGCAGTACAAGACTCAACCATTACCCGGCACATTCGGCCAGAGATCGGCCACCAGGAACACCCGCTCAGCTTCTTCCCACTCGCCCTCGGTATTTTCAGTCAGGCGCACCATCAGTTGTGCCGGCGCCATCGGGTCCAGGTCCAGTCGCCAGGCCTCCAGTTGCGCAGTGCTCCAGGTCTGCTCGGCCGGATAATGCGCCGGGGCCAGCCAGGCGGCGCGGGGCAGGGGTTGCCAGCGACCCGGCGGATGTTGGGCGATGAACGCAAGCCAGTCCCGTTGATGCAGCCAGTGACCGCGCAAATGCCTGGGGTGGGCGCCGGCCGGCGGTTCGGCCTCGCCCGGCCAGGGGTACAGCAAATACCCGCCCAGCCAGAGTTCGGAGCGAAACAGTTCGATGCCTGAGGGCTCGATACCCAGTGCCGCCAGGGCGTCGCGGCTTTCCGGGCGGGCCGAGATTGGTAATTGGTGTTCGCGCAGATGCGCCAGCTTGCGGTCGAGCCGGTCATGGCAACCCGGGCCCAGCCATTGCGCGGCGTCCAGGCCGTTACCGTGCTGGGGGCCGAGGTACAACTTGATGGCCAGTTCCAGGTGATGGATGCCGTCGCGATCACGCAGCAGCAGGTCCAATTCACCTAGCGTATGGCCTTCGCGTCGGATCGGCAGGTTCGCGGCGATCAACTCGATACCCGGGGCCTGCTGCACGGCAAACTGCCACAGCCTTTCGTAATACAGGCCCAGGCGGCGTGTCCGCCCTTGGGACAGGCAGTGCAGCAGTGGGTAGCTGTCACGGTCCAGTTGCCGCAGCCAGTGCTCCAGTCGACCAGGCTCCTGTACCCAGTCACTGCCGGCCAGGGGATGGCGCTGGGGCCAGGGCGTGTCGATGAGCATCGGCGGGGCGATGATCGCCCACGCGAGGTCGCGCACTTCGGGATGGCGAAGGCGGCGGGGCAAGTCCAGCAATTCAGGGAACAGGATCATTTTGCGAGCATAGCTGCTGCGACGAAGGCTTAAAGGATTTTGTCTATGGAGCGCTTTCGCCCATAATCGTGTTTTTCGCCCGCCGCAGACCCTCGCAGGAGCCTCATGGAGCAATTTCGCAATATCGGCATCATCGGTCGCCTGGGCAGTTCGCAGGTGCTGGACACCGTTCGCCGTCTCAAACGTTTCCTCCTGGAGCGGCACCTGCATGTGATCCTCGAAGATACCATCGCCGAAGTCTTGCCGGGCCATGGCTTGCAGACGTCGTCGCGCAAGATGCTGGGCGAGGTCTGCGACATGGTCATCGTGGTCGGCGGCGACGGCAGCCTGCTGGGGGCCGCCCGGGCCCTGGCGCGGCACAATATCCCGGTGCTGGGGATCAACCGGGGCAGCCTGGGGTTCCTTACCGATATTCGTCCTGATGAGCTGGAAACCAAGGTCGCCGAGGTGCTGGACGGCCACTACCTGGTGGAAAACCGCTTCCTGCTGCAGGCCGAGGTCCGTCGTCACGCCGAAGCCATCGGCCAGGGCGATGCCCTCAATGACGTGGTGCTGCACCCTGGTAAATCCACGCGCATGATCGAGTTCGAGCTGTACATCGACGGCCAGTTCGTCTGCAGCCAGAAGGCCGACGGCCTGATCGTCGCGACCCCGACCGGTTCCACGGCCTACGCGCTGTCGGCCGGCGGACCGATCATGCACCCCAAGCTCGACGCTATTGTGATTGTGCCCATGTACCCCCATACCTTGTCTGGGCGACCGATTGTGGTCGATGGCAACAGTGAGCTGAAAATCGTCGTGTCCAAGGATATGCAGATCTACCCGCAAGTGTCCTGTGACGGCCAGAACCATTTCACCTGCGCGCCGGGTGACACCATCACCGTCAGCAAAAAAGCGCAGAAGCTGCGTCTGATCCATCCGCTGGATCACAATTACTATGAAGTCTGCCGGACCAAGCTCGGCTGGGGCAGTCGGTTGGGGGGTGGAGGCGACTGATGCTCGATCCTGCGCGCAGTTACGATTTGATCGGTGACGTGCACGGATGCGCCCTGACCCTGGAACACCTGCTGGACCGACTCGGTTACCACAAGCAGGGCGGGGTCTGGCGGCATCCGTCGCGCATGGCTGTGTTCCTGGGGGACATCATCGACCGTGGCCCGCGGATTCGCGAGGCGCTGCACATCGTCCACGACATGGTCGTGGCCGGCCAGGCACTGTGCATCATGGGCAACCACGAGTTCAACGCCCTGGGCTGGAGCACACCGGCGTTGCCGGGCAGCGGCCAGCGCTACGTGCGCGAACACACGCCACGCCACGCCCGCCTGCTCAACGAAACCCTGACCCAGTTCGAGCAGCATCCCGGCGACTGGCATGACTTTCTCAAGTGGTTCTATGAGCTGCCGCTGTTTGTCGACGCCGGCCGGTTCCGGGTGGTGCATGCCTGTTGGGATGCGGGCCTGATCGAACCGCTGCGTGGCCTGTTCCCGGATGGTTGTGTCGACGAACATTTCCTCCAGGCCTCGGCGCAACCGGGCAGTTTTGCCTGCACGGTGTTCGACCGTTTGCTGCGCGGCACGGACATGCGCCTGCCCCATGGCCTGACGCTGACCGGTGGCGATGGCCTGACCCGTTCGTTTTTCCGCACCAAGTTCTGGGAAGACAACCCGCAGACCTACGGCGACATCGTGTTCCAGCCCGACGCCTTGCCGGAACCGGTGGCCCGCACGCCACTGTCGCCGGATGAAAAAAACAACCTGCTGCGCTATGGCGTCCATGAACCGTTGCTGTTCGTCGGCCACTATTGGCGCAGCGGCAAGCCCGCGCCCATTCGCCTGAACCTGGCCTGCCTGGATTACAGTGCGGTGCTCTACGGCAAGCTGGTCGCCTACCGCCTCGACCAGGAAACCCGCCTGGATCCGCACAAGTTTGTCTGGGTCGATGTCGAGCGGCCGGAGGTGGTGCAATGAGTGTCGTCGCGGTTCTGCGCCTGCCCCTGGCAGTCGACCTGAGCGGCTTCGTCAAGCTGCTGCAACGCATGCAGGTCCCCCATCGTGTCAGCGAAGAGGCGGGCGAGCAGGTGCTCTGGGTGCCGGATGAAATCAGTGAGGATGTGCGTTCGTTGTACGCACGTTTTCCCGCCGGCGATCCCGATCAGCAGTTGGAACTGCCGGACACGGGCGGCACTTCCCGGCGAGCGGGGTTCGTCCAGCAACTGACCCGCAGTCCAGTGACGGCCCTGGTGCTGTTGCTGAGCCTGATCGTCAGCGCGGTCACCCTGCTGGGGGATAATCTCGAGACCCTGCGCTGGTTGACCTTCCTCGAATTTCGCATCGTTGGCGACTACATCCAGTTCACACCGTTGGCCGATAGCCTGGCGGCGGGGCAGTGGTGGCGGCTGGTAACGCCGATGCTGATTCACTTTGGCTTCCTGCACATCGCCATGAACGGCATGTGGTACTGGGAACTGGGACGACGGATCGAAGCGCGCCAGGGTGGTATCAACTTGTTGGGGCTGACGCTGCTGTTCAGCCTCGTCTCCAATTTCGCCCAGTACTTTTTCAGCGGCCCGACGTTGTTCGGCGGCTTGTCGGGGGTGCTGTACGGCCTGCTGGGCCATTGCTGGATCTACCAACTGCTTGCACCGAACCCGGCCTATCACTTGCCCCGTGGGGTGCTGGTGATGATGCTGGTGTGGTTGCTGCTGTGCCTGTCCGGGCTGGTTTCGCTGATCGGTTTCGGTGAAATCGCCAATGCGGCTCACGTCGGCGGGCTGCTCGTCGGCTGCTTCACGGGGTTGTTGGGCGGACTGTTCGCTCGCCGTAAAATGGCCCTTTGACCGGCGCCTGTGCCTTTTGAAAATGCGCGATTGCGCGGAGAACCCATGTCTTCCTTCAACGAAATGATCAAGAACATCACCCCCGACATCTACCAGAGCCTGAAACAGGCGGTGGAAATCGGTAAATGGGCCGATGGCAACAAACTCACCGCCGAGCAGCGCGAGCTGTCGCTGCAGGCTATGATCGCCTGGGAAATCCAGAACCTGCCCGAAGACGAGCGCACCGGTTACATGGGCGCGCAGGAATGCCATTCGAAATCGACCGAAGTGCCAAATATCCTGTTCAAGTCGGACGCCATCCATTGATCGAGATTGGCCGCGGTGCAATCAGCAAGATGTCGGCGCGCCTTGACGGGCCGACCGTTCAATACGCCTTTCGCCTGGACGACGTCGAGGTGCCGGTCAACCCGTTGATTGGCAGCACGATACGCCTGGAGTACCTCGGTGCGATCCACTGCACCCACTGTGGACGCCGGACCAAGACCAGCTTCAGCCAGGGTTATTGCTACCCGTGCATGACCAAGCTGGCCCAGTGCGACCTGTGCATCATGAGCCCCGAGCGTTGCCATTTCGACGCCGGCACCTGCCGTGATCCAGCTTGGGGCGAGCAGTTCTGCATGACCGATCATGTGGTCTACCTGGCCAATTCCTCGGGCGTGAAAGTCGGCATCACCCGCGCCACGCAGTTGCCGACCCGTTGGCTGGATCAGGGCGCCAGCCAGGCGCTGCCGATCCTGCGGGTCGCCACCCGCCAGCAATCGGGGTTTGTCGAGGACCTGTTCCGCAGCCAGGTGGCGGACAAGACCAACTGGCGCGCCTTGCTCAAGGGCGACGCCGTGGCGGTGGACCTGCCGGCGATCCGCGACGCGCTGTTCGAAAGCTGCGCCGAGGGATTGCAGGGCTTGCAGGAACGATTCGGCCTGCAAGCGATCCAGACCATAGCGGACGTCGAACCCATCGAGATCCGTTATCCGGTGGAGCAATACCCGGCCAAGATCGTCAGCTTCAACCTGGACAAGAACCCGATTGCCGAAGGCACGCTGCTGGGGGTCAAGGGCCAGTACCTGATTTTTGACACCGGCGTGATCAACATTCGTAAATACACGGCCTACCAGCTCGCCGTGCATCAGTAGAAGGATTCGACCCATGCGCACCGAACAACCGAAGATGATTTACCTCAAGGACTATCAGGCGCCCGAGTACCTGATCGACGAAACACACCTGACCTTCGAGTTGTTCGAGGACCACAGCCTGGTCCATGCGCAACTGGTGATGCGCCGCAACCCCGAGCGCGGTGCCGGGCTGCCGCCGCTGGTGCTCGATGGCCAGCACCTGGAACTGCTCTCGCTCAAGCTCGACGACGCCGACCTGGGGCAGGGCGACTATCAACTGGACGACAGTCACCTGACCGTTCACCCCAAGGCCCAGGCCTTCACGGTCGACACCACCGTCCGGATCCACCCGGAAACCAACACCGCCCTGGAAGGTTTGTACAAATCCGGCAGCATGTTCTGCACCCAGTGCGAGGCCGAGGGTTTCCGCAAGATCACCTATTACCTCGACCGCCCGGATGTGATGAGCACGTTCACCACCACCGTGGTGGCCGAGCAGCACAGCTATCCGGTGCTGCTGTCCAACGGCAACCCGATTGCCAGCGGCCCCGGCGAAGACGGCCGGCACTGGGCAACCTGGGAAGACCCATTCAAGAAGCCTGCCTACCTGTTTGCCCTGGTGGCCGGCGACCTGTGGTGCGTCGAAGACACCTTCACCACCCTGAGCGAGCGCACCGTAGCGCTGCGCATCTATGTCGAGCCGGAAAACATCGACAAATGCCAGCACGCCATGACCAGCCTGAAGAAGTCGATGCGCTGGGACGAAGAGGTATACGGGCGCGAGTACGACCTGGACATCTTCATGATTGTCGCGGTCAACGACTTCAACATGGGTGCCATGGAGAACAAGGGCCTCAATATCTTCAACTCCAGCGCCGTGCTGGCCCGCGCCGAAACCGCCACCGATGCCGCGCACCAGCGGGTCGAGGCGATCGTTGCCCACGAATACTTCCATAACTGGTCGGGCAACCGCGTGACCTGTCGCGACTGGTTCCAATTGTCGCTCAAGGAAGGTTTCACGGTGTTCCGCGACGCCGGGTTCTCGGCCGACATGAACTCTGCCACGGTCAAGCGCATCCAGGACGTGGCGTACCTGCGTACCCACCAGTTCGCCGAAGACGCCGGCCCCATGGCGCACCCGGTGCGTCCGGACAGCTTTATCGAGATATCCAACTTCTACACCCTGACCGTGTACGAAAAGGGCTCGGAAGTGGTTGGCATGATCCACACCCTGCTGGGGCCTGAGGGTTTCCGCAAGGGCAGTGACCTGTACTTCGAACGCCACGACGGCCAGGCCGTGACCTGCGACGACTTCATCAAGGCCATGGAAGATGCCAACGGCGTCGACCTGGCCCAGTTCAAGCGCTGGTACAGCCAGGCCGGTACACCACGGCTGGCGGTGAGCGAGTCTTATGACGCCGCTGCCAAGACCTACAGCCTGACCTTCAGCCAGAGTTGCCCGCCGACCCCGGACAAGCAGGAAAAGCTGCCGTTCGTGATTCCCGTGGAGCTCGGCCTGCTGGACAGCAAGGGTGCTGAAATCCCTCTGCGCCTGGTCGGTGAAGCCGCGGCAGATGGCACGTCCCGAGTGATCTCGGTGACCGAAGCCGAGCAGACCTTCACTTTCGTCGATGTCGCTGAACAGCCGCTGCCTTCGTTGCTGCGTGGTTTCTCGGCGCCGGTGAAGCTGAGCTTCCCGTACAACCGCGACCAGTTGATGTTCCTCATGCAACACGACAGCGACGGTTTCAACCGCTGGGATGCCGGCCAGCAGTTGTCGGTACAGGTGCTGCAGGAACTGATCGCCCAGCATCAGCAGGGCGCCAGCCTGACGCTGGATCCGCGCCTGGTCAGTGCACTGCGCAGCGTGCTGTCGGACGAGTCCCTGGACCAGGCCATGGTCGCCGAAATGCTCTCGCTGCCAAGCGAAGCCTACCTGACGGAGATCAGCGAAGTGGCCGACGTCGAGGCGATTCATGTCGCCCGTGACTTCGCCCGTCAGCAGTTGGCCGAGAACCTGTTCGAAGCCCTTTGGCTGCGTTATGCAGCCAACCGCGACCTGTCGAAGAAAACGCCTTACGTGGCCGAGGCCGAGCATTTCGCCCGCCGCGCATTGCAGAACATCGCGCTGTCGTACCTGATGCTCACCGGCAAGCCTGAGGTGCTGAGTGCGACGCTTGAGCAGTTCGACTCCGCCGACAACATGACCGAGCGCCTGACCGCGCTGGCGGTGCTGGTCAACTCGCCATTCGAAGCCGAGAAGGCCAAGGCCCTGGAAGTGTTTGCGGAAAACTTCAAGGGCAACCCACTGGTCATGGACCAATGGTTCAGCGTCCAGGCCGGCAGCCCGTTGCCGGGTGGCCTGGCGCGGGTCAAGGCATTGATGGAGCACCCGGCGTTCAATATCAAGAACCCGAACAAGGTGCGGGCGCTGCTGGGGGCGTTTGCCGGGCAGAACCTGATCAACTTCCACGCCGCTGACGGCTCGGGTTATCGCTTCCTGGCGGACCTGGTCATCCAGCTCAATGGCTTCAACCCGCAGATCGCCTCCCGGCAACTGGCGCCGCTGACTCGCTGGCGCAAATACGACAGCGCCCGCCAGGCGCTGATGAAAGCCGAGCTGGAGCGCATCCTGGCCTCCGGCGCGCTTTCCGCCGATGTGTTCGAAGTGGTGAGCAAGAGCCTGGCGTGACCGGGCTGCGCATTGCCTTTTTGTGGCGAGGGGATTTATCCCCGCTGGGCTGCGAAGCAGCCCCCAAACCATGCAACTCGGTGTGTCAGGAAAACTGAGTTCACTGCTTTGGGGCTGCTGCGCAGCCCAACGGGGATAAATCCCCTCGCCACATTCATCACCTTCGCGAATGTCTTCTGATTCACCCTTGGCCAATAGCCCCGTGGTTAACAAAAGATAACGCGGCGTCGATTGTCAGACCTTTCGAAAGCCCGATAGGATAGATCAGCTTCCGAAGTGGCTCTAGATTGCAGGTTTCAGGACTATGCTCCAGGACTGGCAACACACCAAGCCATAACAATAATAATGGGGGAAAGGTCTATGAATGAGCCTGTCATGGCTGTGGGCCGCAGCCGGCCGCCGATGCTGCGCAGAGTTGCGTTGCTGGCTTCGGCGCTCTCGCTGCTGGGCTCTGCGGTATTGTCGGCACCGGTGATGGCTGTTGCGGCGTCGACGTCCGATGTCATCTATTCCGTCGAGTCGGCCAAGGCCAGCAAAACCCTGATGCTCGATGTGGTCCACGCCGGCCAGCGCCTGGTGGCGGTCGGTGACCGTGGGCACATTGTCTATTCCGACGACCAGGGCACGTCCTGGACCCAGGCCAAGGTGCCGACTCGCCAACTGCTCACCGCGGTATTTTTCGTCGATGACAAACACGGCTGGGCCGTGGGGCACGACGCGCAGATCCTCGCCAGCGATGACGGTGGCAGCACCTGGACCAAGCAATTCGAAGACCTCACCCGTGAAGCGCCGCTGTTGGATGTCTGGTTCAAGGACGCCAGCAACGGTTTCGCCGTGGGTGCCTACGGCGCACTGCTGGAAACCACCGACGGCGGCAAGCACTGGGAAGACGCCAGCGACCGCCTCGAAAACGAAGACCAGTTCCACCTCAATGCGATAGCCGCCGTGAAAGACGCCGGGCTGTTCATTGTCGGTGAGGCCGGCAGCATGTTCCGCTCCGCCGACGGGGGCCAGACCTGGGAAAAAGTCGAAGGCCCGTACGAAGGCTCGCTGTTCGGGGTCATCGGCACCGCCCAGCCGTCGACGCTGCTGGCCTACGGCTTGCGCGGCAACCTGTATCGTTCCACTGACTTCGGCGGCACGTGGGAGCAGGTCGAGCTCAAGGCCGCACGCGGTGCCCTGGAGTTCGGCCTGTCAGGCGCCACGCTGCTGGCGGACGGTTCCATCGTGATTGTCGGCAACGGCGGCAGCGTGGTGCGCAGTACCGACGACGGCGAGACCTTCAGCGTGTTCAACCGCCCGGACCGGATTTCCGTGGCAGCCGTCACGGCGGCAGGCAACGGCAACCTGATCCTGGCGGGGCAAGGCGGCGTGCGTGCCACCACGTCCACCGGCGCCGAACTGAGCAAATGAGTCAGTCCTGCAAGACGGGCACAAAAACAAGAAGGCGGAACCCATGAGCAGTCATCACCAAGACAAGGCGACGTTCCTCGAGCGCCTGATTTTCAACAACCGCCCGGCAGTGATCATCATTTGCCTGTTGGTCAGCGTTTTCCTGTTCTGGCAGGCCACGCTGATCCGGCCCTCCACCAGTTTCGAAAAAATGATCCCCCTCGAGCACCCCTTCATCCAGAAGATGCTCGAGCACCGCAACGACCTGGCGAACCTGGGCAACACGGTGCGCATTTCCGTGGAAGCCACCAACGGCGACATCTTCTCCAAGGAATACATGGAGACCCTGCGCCAGATCCACGACGAGGTCTTCTACATCTCCGGCGTCGACCGGTCCGGGCTCAAGTCGTTGTGGAGCCCCAGCGTGCGCTGGACCGAAGTGACGGAGGAGGGCTTCGCCGGTGGTGAGGTGATCCCCCAGAGCTACAACGGTTCGGCCGACAGCCTCGACCTGCTGCGCAACAACGTGCTCAAGTCCGGCCAGGTCGGGCGCCTGGTGGCCAACGACTTCAAGTCGAGCATCATCGACATCCCGCTGCTGGAGTCTTATCCCGACCCGCAGGACCAGGGCAAGTTGCTCGCCCTGGATTACCAGAAGTTCTCCCACGAGCTTGAAGACAAGATCCGCAACAAGTTCGAAGCCCAGAACCCCAACGTGCAGATCCACATCGTCGGTTTCGCCAAGAAGGTCGGCGACCTGATCGACGGCCTGATCATGGTGGTGCTGTTCTTCGGCGTGGCCTTCGTCATCACCCTGGTCCTGCTGTACTGGTTCACCAACTGCATGCGCAGCACCGTGGCGGTGTTGACCACCACCCTGGTGGCCGTGGTCTGGCAACTGGGGTTGATGCATGCGGCCGGTTTCGGCCTGGATCCGTACTCGATGCTGGTGCCGTTCCTGATCTTCGCCATTGGCATTTCCCATGGGGTGCAGAAAATCAACGGCATCGCCTTGCAGTCCAGCGAGGCGGACAATGCCCTGACGGCGGCACGGCGTACCTTCCGGCAGCTGTTCCTGCCGGGGATGATCGCGATCCTGGCGGACGCCGTGGGCTTCATCACCTTGCTGATCATCGACATCGGCGTGATCCGCGAACTGGCCATCGGCGCCTCCATCGGCGTGGCGGTGATCGTGTTCACCAACCTGATCCTGCTGCCGGTGGCGATCTCCTACGCCGGCATCAGCAAGCGTGCGGTCGAGCGCAGCAAGAAAGACGCGACCCGCGAACATCCGTTCTGGCGCCTGCTGTCGAACTTCGCCAGCGCCAAGGTCGCGCCGGTGTCCATTGCCCTGGCGGTGGTCGCCTTTGGCGGTGGCCTCTGGTACAGCCAGAACCTGAAGATCGGTGACCTGGACCAGGGCGCGCCGGAATTGCGTCCGGACTCGCGCTACAACCAGGACAACAATTTCATCATCAGCAATTATTCCACCAGCTCCGATGTACTTGTGGTGATGGTCAAGACCAAGACCGAAGGTTGCTCGCGCTATGAAGCCATGGCCCCCATCGACGAGCTGATGTGGAAGATGCAGAACACCGAGGGGGTGCAGTCGGCGATTTCCCTGGTGACTGTGTCCAAGCAAATGATCAAGGGCATGAACGAGGGCAACCTGAAATGGGAGACCCTGTCGCGCAACCCTGACGTGCTGAACAACTCCATTGCCCGGGCCGATGGCCTGTACAACAACAGTTGCTCCCTGGCGCCGGTGCTGGTGTTCCTCAACGACCACAAGGCCGAGACCCTGGACCGCGCGGTGAAGGCGGTGCAGGACTTTGCCAAGGAAAACAACCGCGATGGCCTGGAATTCATCCTTGCCGCCGGTAACGCCGGCATCGAGGCGGCCACCAATGAAGTGATCAAGGAATCGGAGCTGACCATCCTGGTCCTGGTGTACATCTGCGTGGCGACCATGTGCATGATCACCTTCCGTTCCTGGGCGGCGACGCTGTGCATCGTGCTGCCGCTGGTGCTGACCTCGGTGCTGGGCAACGCCCTGATGGCGTTCATGGGCATTGGCGTGAAGGTCGCGACCTTGCCAGTCGTGGCCCTGGGTGTGGGCATCGGCGTGGACTACGGCATCTACATCTACAGCCGCCTGGAAAGTTTCCTGCGGGCCGGGTTGCCGTTGCAGGAGGCTTACTACCAGACACTGAAATCCACCGGCAAGGCGGTGCTGTTCACCGGTTTGTGCCTGGCGATCGGCGTGTGCACCTGGATCTTCTCGGCCATCAAGTTCCAGGCGGACATGGGGTTGATGCTGACGTTCATGTTGCTGTGGAACATGTTCGGCGCGTTGTGGCTGTTGCCGGCGCTGGCGCGGTTCCTGATCAAGCCTGAGAAACTGGCGGGGCAGAAGGGCAATTCATTGTTTGCTCATTGATCGACGATAGAACCTGCCCAATGTGGGAGCGAGCTTGCTCGCGATAGCGGTGTGACAGTCAATGACGGTGTTGAATGTCAGTGCGTAATCGCGAGCAAGCTCGCTCCCACAGGTTTTTCTGGTGCTCAGACGCTGATCATTCCTCGCCACAATGAATGACCCCGCCTTGGGTGAGCGGCATCACAACCCTTACGCTTGCGTTGTCATCAGGTCGCCAACGGCAAGAACTTGCTCTGCGCCATGAGCTTGCCGATGTTCCCTCGATGCACATTCACCACCGCGTAGGGGCTATCCGCCTTGGCGAGCAGCGAGTGATAGTCTTCCCGGCGTTGTGCCTTGGTTTTCAGGTGGGCGACGCTGTAGTCGGCTTTCGGCGTATCGATTTTTTCGTAGTGAAAATGCGCGTACCAGAGGGGGAAGCCGTCACGGTTGTTGATGGCATATTCCTGGAGGAAGTCCTTGCGGGCGCCTTTCAACGCTTTGCGCTCACCCAGTCGCGCGACTTGTATCAGGTTCTGTTCGAACAGGTACTGGAGGTTGCCGTCGGTGGGCGGCAGGTGCAGGCTCAATTCGACACGCAGGGCGCTGCCCCTGGACGTCAGTCTGGAAATGGCCTCGGTCAACTGCCTGCCCAGCGCTTGATCGGCCGGCGTGCGTGGCGTTTGTGAGGCTGAGAAGGCCCTGTCGAGTTCTTCAGAAAGCGTACGGAAGCGACTGGCCTCATTGTTCATGATCTCTTCGATTTCCTGAGGATGACGGCAACGCTTTTTATAGCTTTCAGCGCGGCGAAGACGTTCTTCCAGCTCCTCCAGCAGTGTTCGCGCATCGCCCTTGATCGCGTTGACCGATCGGGTCCTGGGGGCTCGAGCCGGTCGGCGTACGTCGACAACGTCCCAGACGTCGTCGTGACGCGAATAGGTGGACAGCACCTGATCGTCGACTTGGGAGCGCAACTCGACGACTTCAATCGGCAAGGAGGTGCCGGCAGGTTTCAGGTCACCAATCAGAACGCCACTCCTTCGGGTCTTGATCACCTTTTTCTGAGGGCTTCCGGAAGGTGCTTTGGGACGTTTGGGCGCGCGCTTGCGCGGTGTCGGTTCGGGTTTGACTTCTGCCGCCAGTTTGCCGGACGCATCCTGGTACAGGCTGTCAAGCAGCGTGGTCAGCTTCTCGAAATAGGCGTCGTTGATATCGTCGGCATAAAGGGTTTTCATGCCCTGCAAGGCGTCGAGGGCTTCGCCATAATGCTCGGTCAGGCTGGTCAGTACCTCAAGCTGCTCAGAGGCGCTCAGGTCGTACAGTTGCAGGTCGGCGTGGGAGCGTACTTGCTCGGCCAATGGCTTGACAATGCGATACAGGCTATCGGGCAAGTCGGTTTCCGGGTGTTTGATGGCCAGTATCGGCAGGGCGGCCAACTGCAGGGCCTTGGTGCCTATGACATTCCTTTCATTCTGCGGACGGCCGCGGGTCAGGCGGTCGAACGCTTGGGCCCCCACCGAATCCAGGTTCAATAGCTTCTCCAGGTACTCATCCTTGAGTTGCAGCCAATGGATGGCGCGATCATTGATGTCGCTCATGGCTTCGAGGAACACCACGTAGCGCTGCATGTCGCGAGCCACGTCTTCTTCCACAAACGTTCCGAAAAACTGCGGGTGAGCGGTATTGAGGGCCCGTTGATCCATTTCCACCATCAGGAAGGCCTTGCGGGCATTGTTGACGACATTCTCCATCAGCCCGCGGACGCTTGCGGAAGGCAAACCAATGCCCAGCCTTGCGCGTTCGGGCGCACTGTCCAGCAGTTTCAAATAGATGTCGGTCTGCTCGTTGAGCAGGTCATAAAACACCTTTCGTTTGGGTGCGCGCTGCTCCTCGGTATAAGCGCTTGCTTCTTCGAGCCTCGTCATCACTTGCTGGGCGATGTCCAGGGCTTTTCCCCGTCCGGACTCCTGGGAGAGGTATTCCGTTAACTCACCGGTCAAATCGGCGGCTCTTTGGGCATTGAGACGACGCTGGTCCGCCACGCGTTTGGGGGGAGAGCCTCCCAGCAGGCGTAAACGCAGGTCCATAGACCAGTTACCGTCAATGTCTGATTGCAGCGCAGGACCCGTTCGTGCGGGGTCGAGCGGATCGACAATCGTGGTGCTGCCGTCCGGATCCGGGCTGACCTGATACAGGCTGTCTTGCATGAATACGTGCCATTTGTTGCCGATCACGTACAAGCCCTTGAAAGGACCATATTGAATCGGCTCAGGCAGTGACGCAGGGCGCAGTACCTGCATGCGCCTTATGCGGGTGCGTTGCTCTGGCGTCAAATTGAAACGGGGAGTGGAGTACCTGAGATCGAGGGTCCTGCTGGCGACTTCGGATTGTTCGCCAGGCAAGGCAACGGACCCTTCCAAGATTCTCGGCGAGGCGGGTGCGGGCCACTGCTGCTCGACAACACGCGGTGCGGGGGAGCGCATCGCTTGTTCCTTGACCGATGTGGGCACGGATGCACGAGAGGGCGCACGGGCGGAGGGAAATTGGCTCACCAGCATGGCAAGGTTGACCAGCAAGTCGACGGCGGCGAGTTCCCGTGTCGTCGGATCTTCACTGCTCAGGGCCGGGATATCATGACTGGCGCTGGCCATCAGGCTCCATAGCCAGGCGACGGTCATGGCCGGGCCACGCAGCAACGGAAACAGCAGCGTATTGAACAGCAGGCTGCCGCCCTGGAGAAACACCGCCCAGCGGCTTTCGCTGTTGGAAACTGAATGGCGGTCGGCCTGGGTGACCAGCGCTTGGGCGTTGCAGCCATAGAGGTACTGCATCAGTTCGCCTTTGTGCAGGTATTGCAGCAGTTCGTCGTTGGCGCCATGGGTGGCGAGTGTCGCCGGAGCGGGTTTTTCGGGACGATTGAATTCGTCACCCTGGAAAAAACGCACAATGTGTGGCTCCGCGAAACCACCATTGGCATACACCGGGCGTGCGCTGTCGGACATCCAGGTCAGGATGCTGTCTTGCAAATCCCCTTTGGCGGCGACGGCCTGCAACAGGGCCTGGCGCGTCGGGAACGCCAGCAGCGACGGCGCGTACAGGGGGCGATACAAAAGGTGTGGACCCGTTTCGACGTCCTGTGCCTCGACGATGAACATGTTGGTCACGATGTCGGGCCGGGCCAGGGGCTTGCGCAGGAAGGCCAGGTGTCGAATGACCACGGGGCGGCCGTCAACCTGCCGACCAGCCGTGTCGGGTTGCAGCAGGGCCTCAATGAGACGCAGCCCTTGGCGGGTCATGCCGTTTTCGTCGTTGAGCGTTTGCTGCAGTGCCTCAAGCGGCAACTGCGCCGGGAGCTGTTCGGCAAACATTCGCTGGTATTCCTGCGCTTGAGGCGAGTCGCTCAACAGTTCCTGTTGCAGATAACGCGGATAGGTCATGCCGATGTCCGCCTGTTCGATCAGCCCGTCCTTGCGGGTAATGAAGTCCGGCGTTAACCAGGCAGGCAACGCCAGGCCCAGGCGATGGCTGAGTGTCAGGTGCCCACTGGGGCGTGCAACGAGATTGTCGATGGCCAGCTGAGTCAGGCTCATCGTTCTTTTCTCACTGATGCCGACGGTCCCCGGATACCCCGCGGAGACGGTGAAAACCAGCGTCACATCGTCGGGTTGGAACTGGCTGGGGGGAGCCTTGGCCGGGCTGCTGTCATTGGTTTTGCTCATCAGCGTGAGTAAAGCGTCAGCCGTAAAAGTCTTGAGGTCACTGAGAGAGGTTCGCCCTTGATCGCGTTTCTTGGCACTGGCCAGCGCCAGGCTGTAGCGCTGGAACCTTGTTTGATCGGCCAGGGACGCCTGTTTCAACCATTCGGGCAGTAGCGGCTCGAGTCGTGTCGATGTTTCAGGCGTGAGGCCTGGCGCGTCGCGCAGAGAGCGGGCCGGGTCGCTTAACTCGTTGTAGAGCGTCTTGAGGTTTTGCAGGCCAATTCGGGAGGGCAATTGCACCGCCTTCAGGTCGGCCAATTGCTGCTCCAATATCAGGGCGGCCTGGGTGTCGAAGGCATTGCCGCCGATCTCGTAGCGTTGGCAGGTGACGGTGTCGACAATGTAGCGGCTGGCGATCCGTTCGCCCCAATGGCGATTGAAGGCGTCCATCGATGCGAAGGACTGCACGGCGCTGCCGGGGCTGCAAAGCAGAATGATGAGCCCGTAGCGTGTGTAATGAAGCAGGAGGATCTCGTTGCTGGGCAGTACGGTGCTGGAGGTGCCCTGGGTGACGGTACTTTCCAGGCTGTAGGCGTAGACGGGGGGCGTATTGCGGCTGAAGCGTTGCTCACGGTCCGGCCAGCGGACGATCTGCTCCAGGGTCTCGCGTGCTGGTTCCGTGAGGCCTGGCTGTTGCAGCCCACGGATATGCAGCAGGTTTTTGAGGGTGTCGCTGAGCCATTGCCAGCGGCTGGTACGGGTGTCGGTTTGGGCGTGGGTGCTGATGTCGGTGTTCCAATAGCGGGTCAGCGCATCCTCCAGCCCGATCGGTAGGGTCCAGGGCAGTTCAAGCAACAGCTTTTTGATGACCTGCATGTCCAGCTTTTCATCGCCTGACCAAAGGCGGTGTGGAATCGAGTCGGAAAGATAACAGTCAAGATGACCCCGTGAACTGAAATCCACGGGTGTGTCGAGGGCCAGGTAGTCAAGCACGAGGGGCATGAAGGGTTGGAAGTTCCAGGCGTGAACGGCTGCATTCGGCGTTGCCAATTGGGTCTTGGAGAGGTCGATGGTCAGCGAGGGGTATTTTGCCGTGATGGCTTGTTCAAGCATTTGTTGCGCGACCTGCTCGAAGGTCGGGCGGCTGGCGAATTGCTGGCTGACGTTTTGTGCCAACTCGGAGGGGGTGTCGGCCGGTGTGGGCGAGGTCATAAGAAGTCCTTTTCCTGAACTCATGGCCGTCGGGATGACGGCGAGAGTCAAGTGTCGGGATTTCCTTGCTCTGCGGGCGGTATATAGATACCACCCGTTGGGCCTGCGTTATGTCAGGCCTGGTCGGGATCGCTGCCCAGCACCACATTCAGCGCGCTGCGGGCATCGTCCAGTTGCACCAGCGTGGCATGGCGGGCACCGAGGGCGTCGCGGTTCTCGATGGCGGTGAGGATCGCCTTGTGGCGTGGCATCGCCAGCTCATGCAGGTTGGGCCGCTGGTTGGAATGCTTGAGCGCCTCGGCGATGGCCACCGACAACATGTTGCAGAGGTTGGCGAGCAGGTCGTTGTGGGTGGCGTCGGCGATGCGGCTGTGGAAGTCCAGGTCCGGTTGCAGCACGGCCTCGGGGGTCGGTGCCGCTTCCATGCGTTGGTAGGCCTCGCGGATGGACGCGATGTCGGCCTCGTTGGCGAACTGTGCGGCGAGGGCGGCGGCGGCCGGCTCGATGATGCTGCGCACGCTGGTCAGCAGGTTGAAGAACTCATTCTGCGGGCTGCTCTGCATCAGCCAATGCAGCACATCCGGATCGAGCATGTGCCATTCCCGCCGGGCCTTGACCACCGTGCCCACGCGCGGGCGCGAATACACCAGGCCCTTGGCGACCAGCACCCGGGTGGCTTCGCGCAGCACTGGGCGGCTGACCGCGTACTCTTCGCACAACAGGGCTTCGGCGGGCAGTTTATCGTCCGGTTTGAAGCGCCCGGAAACGATCTGCATGCCCAGTTCCTGGACGATGCGCGCGTGCATGCTTTTGCGGTCGGAAGGTTTACGGTAATCCATGGGACGCGGCGCGATCCTGTGCGAGGGGAGTGCTGCGCATGATAGCAGGCGCGGCGATGGCGGGTCGCTAGTGCGATTTTTGATTTAGATACAGACCCATTGTGGGAGATACAGACCCATTGTGGGAGTGAGCTTTTTGTGGGAGCTGAGCTTGCTCGCGATGAGGTCCTTCCAGTCAACATCTCTGTTGTCTGTTACACCGCTATCGCGAGCAAGCTCAGCTCCCACAAAAGCTTGCATCCCACAGGGGGATGCCACAGGGGATGGGTGGATCAGTGGGAGTGGCGTGGCACCTCGGCGCCGCGGCAGCCGACCAGGAAGTCGAAGTCGCAGCCCTGGTCCGCTTGCAGCACGTGCTCGATGTACAACTGGCGATAACCGCCCACCAACAGGTTCTGCGGTGGCGGCAGGTCGGCCAGGCGCGCGGCGAGTTCGGCGTCCGGGATGTCCAGGTGCAGGCGGCCGCTGGCGCAATCGAGTTCGATCCAGTCGCCTTCCTTCACCGCCGCCAGGGGGCCGCCGGCGGCGGCTTCCGGTGCCACGTGCAGGACCACCGTGCCGTAGGCGGTGCCGCTCATGCGTGCATCGGAAATCCGCACCATGTCCGTCACGCCCTGGGCCAGCAGCTTGGCGGGCAAGCCCATGTTGCCGACTTCGGCCATGCCCGGATAACCCTTCGGCCCGCAGTTTTTCATCACCAGGATCGAGTTGGCGTCGACGTCCAGTTCCGGGTCGTTGATCCGTGCCTTGTACTCGTCGAAGTTCTCGAACACCACCGCGCGACCGCGATGCTGCATCAGTTCGGCGGTGGCGGCGGACGGCTTGAGCACCGCGCCCAGTGGCGCCAGGTTGCCGCGCAGCACGCAGATACCGCCGTCGGCGCGGATCGGGTTGTCCAGGGTGCGAATGACTTCGTCCTGGCCGTAGATCGGCGCGTCCTTGGTGTTTTCGCCGAGGCTCTTGCCGTTGACGGTCAAGGCGTTCGGATGGGGAATCAGGTTGGCTTCGCCGAGACGCCGCAGCACGGCAGGCAGGCCGCCGGCGTAGTAGAACTCTTCCATCAAGAAGCGTCCGGATGGCTGCAGGTCGACGATGGTCGGCATGCCGCGCCCGATGCGGGTCCAGTCGTCCAGGTCCAGTTGCACGCCGATGCGCCCGGCAATGGCCTTGAGGTGGATCACCGCGTTGGTCGAACCGCCGATGGCCGCATTGACGCGGATGGCGTTTTCGAACGCTTCCTTGGTAAGGATCTTCGACAGTTTCAGGTCTTCACGGACCATTTCCACGGCGCGCATGCCGGACATGTGGGCCAGCACATAGCGCCGCGCGTCCACGGCCGGAATCGCCGCGTTGTGCGGCAGGGAGGTGCCGAGGGCTTCGGCCATGCAGGCCATGGTCGAGGCCGTGCCCATGGTGTTGCAGGTGCCGGCCGAGCGGGACATGCCGCCCTCGGCCGCAAGGAAATCGTCGAGGGTGATGGTGCCGGCCTTGACCTGTTCACTCAATTGCCAGACCACGGTGCCGGAGCCAATGTCCTGGCCTTTGTGCTTGCCGTTGAGCATCGGCCCGCCGGTAACAACGATGGCCGGTACGTCACAACTGGCGGCGCCCATCAGCAGGGCGGGGGTGGTCTTGTCGCAGCCGGTGAGCAGCACTACGCCGTCAATCGGGTTGCCGCGAATCGCCTCTTCCACGTCCATGCTCGCCAGGTTGCGGGTCAGCATGGCGGTGGGGCGCAGGTTCGACTCGCCGTTGGAGAACACCGGGAATTCCACCGGGAAGCCCCCGGCCTCGATCACACCGCGCTTGACGTGTTCGGCGATTTGCCGGAAGTGCGCGTTGCACGGCGTCAGCTCCGACCAGGTGTTGCAGATGCCGATGATCGGCTTGCCGTGGAAGTGATGGTCGGCGATGCCCTGATTTTTCATCCAGCTGCGGTACATGAAGCCGTTTTTGTCGGCGGTGCCAAACCATTGGGCCGAGCGCAGGAAGGGTTTCTTATCAGACATGATCGATTCTCTTATTGTATGACTATATTGTTCTAGCTGAAGGGTAAAATAAGCGCTATTTGTGCGGTTTGGAAGTGTTGTTGGGTAAATAGTATTACTATATAGTCCGATTCAATGGAGGGATTGTCCTGGCGGTCATTCGCGAGAGAAATCCCCCGAGGTTCCATAACAACAACAATCGGAGACCGGTCCCATGAGCCAGGAATTGCGGCTTATACGTCGCATCACGCTGAAACTGATTCCCTTCCTGATCCTGCTGTACCTGATCGCCTACGTGGACCGCTCTGCGGTGGGCTTTGCCAAGTTGCACATGGGTGCCGACCTCGGTATCGGCGACGCCGCCTACGGCCTGGGTGCCGGGCTGTTTTTCATCGGTTACTTCCTGCTGGAGATCCCCAGCAACCTGATGCTGGAGCGCTTCGGTGCCCGGCGCTGGTTCGCCCGGATCATGATCACCTGGGGCGCGATCACCATCGGCATGGCGTTCGTACAAGGCCCGCATAGCTTCTATGTGATGCGCTTTCTGCTGGGCGCGGCCGAAGCCGGGTTCTTCCCGGGCGTGCTGTACTACATCACCCAGTGGTTCCCGGTGCGCCATCGCGGCAAGATCCTGGGCCTGTTCATTCTGTCCCAACCCATCGCGATGATGATCACCGGCCCGGTGTCCGGCGGCTTGCTGGGCATGGACGGGATCCTTGGCCTGCACGGCTGGCAGTGGCTGTTCATCGTCATCGGCCTGCCGGCGGTGCTGTTGACCTGGCCGGTGTTGCGTTACTTGCCGGACGGCCCGCAACAGGTGAAATGGATGGACCAGGCCGAGAAGGACTGGCTGACCGGTGAACTGAAAAAAGACCTGCAGGAATACGGCCAGACCCGCCACGGCAATCCGCTGCATGCCCTCAAGGACAAGCGTGTCTTGCTGCTGGCGCTGTTCTACCTGCCGGTGACCTTGAGCATCTACGGCCTGGGCCTGTGGTTGCCGACGCTGATCAAGCAGTTCGGCGGCAGCGACCTGGTGACTGGTTTCGTGTCGTCGGTGCCGTACATCTTCGGCATCATCGGTTTGCTGATCATTCCCCGCAGCTCCGACCGCTTGAACGACCGCTACGGTCACCTGGCGGTGTTGTACGTGCTGGGCGCCATCGGTCTGTTCCTCAGCGCCTGGTTGTCGGTGCCGGTGTTGCAATTGGCGGCGCTGTGCCTGGTGGCGTTCGCGCTGTTTTCCTGCACGGCGGTGTTCTGGACCTTGCCGGGGCGTTTCTTTGCCGGCGCCAGTGCGGCGGCGGGTATCGCGTTGATCAACTCGGTGGGCAATCTGGGCGGCTACATCGGCCCGTTCGTGATCGGCGCGCTGAAGGAGTACACCGGCAACCTGGCCTCGGGGTTGTATTTCCTGTCCTGTGTGATGGTGTTCGGCCTGGTGTTGACCGGCGTGGTCTATCGCCTGCTGGAGCGCAAGCATGTGTTGCCGGCGGACCAGTTCGCCGCCAGCGCCCGCGGGGCGACGCGTACCTGAACTTATTGCAATTGTGGAAGAGAGCTTTTGTGGCGAGGGAGCTTGCTCCCGCTCGACTGCGTGTAGGAGCTGTCGAGTGCAACGAGGCTGCGATCTTGTTCCAGACAATTGAGTCCTGAGCGAAAGATCAAAAGATCGCAGCCTTCTGCAGCTCCTACACAACAAAAGCCTGCTACGCCTATTCAAGTTTTGCTTACAAGGAGAAAGATATGCGTTTAGTTCAGTTCGAATTGCCAAACGGCGAACGCCGCGTCGGTGTGGTCGAGGGCGATCAGGTGCGCGAAGTGCAGGGCGCTCGCACCGTGCGCGACCTGGCTCTGGCGGCTATCGAAGCGGGCGTGAAGCTTGAGCAACAGGTCAATAGCCTGGGCCTGGGGACGAGCCATGACTACGTCCGGTTGCTCGGTGACCTGCGCATCCTGTCGCCGCTGGACCACCCGGACCCGGCGCACCTGTTGGTCAGCGGCACTGGCCTGACTCACCTGGGCAGTGCCTCGGCCCGGGACAAGATGCACCAGCAGGCCGGTGACGAAGCGGCCATGACCGACACCATGCGCATCTTCAAGTGGGGCGTGGAGGGCGGCAAGCCCCAGGCCGGGCAGGCTGGTGTGCAACCGGAATGGTTCTACAAGGGCGACGGCAGCATTGTGGTCCGCCCGGGCCATCCGTTCCCGCTGCCGCCCTTTGCCGAAGACGCTGGCGAAGAGCCGGAAATCAGCGGCCTGTATGTCATCGGCCACGACGGCAAGCCTTATCGCCTGGGCTTTGCCGTGGGCAACGAGTTTTCCGACCACGTGATGGAGCGCAAGAATTACCTGTACCTGGCCCATTCGAAATTGCGCAGTTGCAGTTTTGGCCCGGAACTTCGCGTGGGTGAACTGCCTCAACATCTGTCCGGGACCAGTCGTATCCTGCGCAACGGCGAAGTGCTGTGGCAGAACGAATTCCTCAGCGGCGAGGCGAACATGTGCCACAGCCTCGAAAACCTGGAATTCCACCATTTCAAGTACAGTCAGTTCCTGCGCCCGGGGGATGTCCACGTTCACTTCTTCGGCACCGCGACCCTGTCGTTCGCCGATGGCATCCGCACGCAGCCGGGGGATGTGTTCGAAATCAGCCAGGCTGAATTCGGCGCGCCGCTGGTCAACGGCATTGCCCCGGTGGACGCGGTGTTCAACCCGGGTACTATCGGCACACTTTAAAGGAGACTTGCGATGAACCAGATCCTTGGCCACAACTACATCGGCGGGGCGCGCAGCGCCGCCGGCCAGACTCGCCTGCAGAGCGTCGACGCCAGCACCGGCGAAGCCTTGCCCCATGACTTCGTCCAGGCCACGGCAGAAGAAGTCGACGCCGCCGCCAAGGCTGCCGCGGCGGCTTATCCCGCCTACCGCAGCCTGAGTGCGGTGCGCCGGGCCGAGTTCCTCGAGGCCATTGCCGATGAGCTGGACGCCTTGGGCGATGCGTTCGTGGCCGTGGTCTGCCGTGAAACCGCGCTGCCGGCGGCACGGATCCAGGGCGAGCGCGGTCGCACCAGCGGCCAGATGCGCCTGTTCGCCAAGGTCCTGCGTCGTGGCGATTTCTACGGTGCGCGCATCGACCGGGCGTTGCCTGAGCGCGCGCCGTTGCCGCGTCCGGACCTGCGTCAGTACCGCATTGGCCTGGGGCCGGTGGCGGTGTTCGGCGCCAGTAACTTCCCCCTGGCATTTTCCACCGCCGGTGGCGACACGGCTTCAGCCCTGGCGGCCGGTTGCCCGGTGGTGTTCAAGGCCCACAGTGGCCACATGGCGACCGCCGAGCACGTGGCCGATGCGATCATCCGCGCGGCTGAAAAGACCGCGATGCCGGCGGGTGTGTTCAACATGATCTACGGTGGTGGCGTTGGCGAATGGCTGGTCAAGCATCCGGCGATCCAGGCCGTGGGCTTCACCGGTTCCCTCAAGGGCGGGCGCGCCCTGTGCGACATGGCCGCCGCACGGCCGCAGCCGATCCCGGTGTTCGCCGAGATGTCGAGCATCAACCCGGTAATCGTCTTGCCCCAAGCGCTGGAGACCCGCGCCGAGAGCGTCGCGCGTGACCTGACCGCCTCGGTGGTGCAGGGTTGCGGTCAGTTCTGTACCAATCCTGGCCTGGTGATCGGCATTCGTTCGGCGCAGTTCACCGCTTTCACCCAGCAGGTGGCCGCGTTGATCGGCGACCAGGCACCCCAGACCATGCTCAACGCCGGCACGCTGCAAAGCTACGGCAACGGCCTGCAGAAGCTGCTGGCTCACCCGGGCATCGAACACCTGGCCGGGCGCGAACAGCAGGGCAACCAGGCCCAGCCGCAGTTGTTCAAGGCCGACGCCAGCCTGCTGATCAACGGTGACGAGGTGCTGCAAGAAGAAGTGTTCGGCCCGACCACGGTGTTTGTCGAAGTCGCGGACCAGGCGCAACTGACCGCCGCGCTGAGCGGCCTGCACGGTCAACTGACGGCAACGATGATCGGCGAGCCGGCGGACTTCGAACGCTTCAGCGAACTGACGCCGCTGCTGGAGCAGAAGGTTGGCCGCATCCTGCTCAACGGTTACCCGACCGGGGTGGAGGTGTGTGATTCGATGGTGCACGGCGGGCCTTACCCGGCGACGTCCGATGCCCGTGGTACGTCGGTGGGCACCCTGGCGATCGATCGCTTCCTGCGTCCGGTGTGCTTCCAGAACTACCCGGACAGCCTGTTGCCCGAGCCGTTGAAGAATGCCAACCCGCTGGGGATCCTGCGGTTGGTGGATGGCGTGCCGGGGCGCGAGGCGCTCTGAGGGTTGCGGTGAGGTTGTTACATTCAAGTTGGATGTGCCGGCCTCTTCGCGAGCAAGCCCGCTCCCACATTGGAATGCGTTCCCATGTGGGAGCGGGCTTGCTCGCGAAGGCGATCTACCAGTCGAAATGGCTTTCGAACCTTATGGCCCAAGGCCCACGCCCACATTGGGTTATCATGATGACTTTCCCAATGAACGACTGATCGCCATGACTGCCGTAACCGACACCCTGCTGCACGCCCTCGAATCCTGCGACATGCTGATTATCGATGGGCTGCACGCGTTCGATTTCTCCCTCGACGAGCAGGACCAGTTGCACGTCGAGTGCATGAACGGCCGCACCCTTGAGCACTGGCGTTTCACGCCGGCGCAGATGCAGGCCGCGACCTTCGATAAAACCCTGAACCACTGGATCATCACCAGCGATTCGGGCGATCACCACTTGGAGTGCGTGGAAGCCACCAGCGGCCACGACGATGAGGACGACGAAGAAGATGAAAATGCGTAGTCTCTGGCCGTTGTTGATGGCCGGCAGCCTGGGCGCCATGGGCGTCCAGGCGGACACTGAAGAACGCCATCAACTGCTGGTGGGCTCCTACACCGCCGGGCAGAGCCAAGGCATCTACCGGTTGCAGTTCGACAGTCGTACCGGCCAGCTCGATGCCAACCCGTTGCAAGTGATCAAGACTGAAAACCCTTCATGGCTGACCCTTACCAAGGACATGAGCCGGCTGTTCGTGGTCAACGAAAACGGACCGGGCCAGAAAGACCCGGTGGGCAAGGTCAGCAGCTACGCCATTGACCCGAAGACCCATGAACTGAGCCTGATCAACCAGGTGCAGTCCCTGGGCAACGAGCCGACCCATTCAAGCTTGAGCCACGATGGTCAGCATTTGTTGGTCAGTAACTATTCCGTCCTGGAAAACCCGGGCGGCACCTTGGTGGTGTTGCCGGTGGGGCCGGACGGCAAGCTGGCGCCGGTGGTCCAGTCGGGTAGCCATCAGCCGAGTCGGGTCAATCCCGAGCGGCAGAAATCCGCTCATGTGCATTCCGCGGTGCCGTCACCGGACGGCAAATACGTGTTCGCCAATGACCTGGGGGCGGACAAGGTGTTTGTCTACCGCTACGACCCCAAGGCCAACCCCGAACTGCCGTTGACCCCTGCCGATCCGCCATTCGTGCAACTGCCGCCGGGCAGCGGGCCGCGCCATCTGTTGTTCAGTGGTGATGGCAGGCACGCCTGGTTGACGATGGAGATGACCGCTCAGGTCGCGGTATTCGATTACCAGGACGGCCGCCTGACGCCGCGCCAGTTGGTCGATCTGGTCGAGGCAAAGCCCCAGCCGGGTAAAGCGGCGGCAGCGTTGCATGCTTCCAGGGATGGCAAGTTCCTCTACGTCAGCAACCGTGGCACCACCAACGAAGTGCTGGTGTTCGCCATCGACCCGGCCGCTGGCACGCTCAAAGAGCTGCAGCGGCGCTCGGTCGAAGGCGATCATCCACGGGAATTCAGCCTCGACCCGAGCGGGAAATTCCTGCTGATTGCCAACCAGAAGAGCAACCAGATCGTGGTGCTCGAGCGCGATCCGAAGACCGGCCTGCTGGGTAAAACCGTGCAGAAAATGCCGATGGATGCGCCCAGCGATTTGAAGTTCATGGTCCGTCAATAGACCGCAGGCCCCGTTTTTCGGGGCCTGCGCCGTTGTATCAACGGGACTGATATTCGCAAGTGATGCAAAGCATTTCAACGCAGGACGCCTCGGCGCGTAAGTTTGCTTCACGGCCCCACCGGGCAAGTCAGCCAACTGAATCCGAGGTCTACCGCCATGAACCTGAATCTCTTCTCCGTGATCGCCGCTTCCGCCATCTCCGCCACGGTGGCATTGCCAGCCAGTGCCAGCATCGAGATCAGCGACAAGAAAAATCGCACCCAGAGCTACACCGAGAAATACCTGCAACAAAGCGCCAACTTCTATGCGGCGTTGGACCACAAGACCCAACACTGAACGATCGCGCAACAACTGAAGCCTGCGATCTTTTCATCTTCACTGAATATCAGGTGAAAGAGAAAAGATCGCAGGCTTCGTCGTTTCCAGAGAAATCCTGCTGTAATATCACTTGGCCATGTGTTTAAATTTGACGCTGACAAATTGACTCCTTTACCGATAAGGATCGACACCATGGCGATGCGTCTGGCAGTGATGCTGCTGTTCCTCTATTCCACCCCGATTGTCTCCGCGGCCCAGCCGGATTCCGGCGAGTTGGAAGTGGCGCGTGAGCGATTGTTGAGCTTGCTGAGTGACTGATCGGCTCAGGCCAGTTATTGATATTTTGTGGGAGCAAGGCTTGCCCGCGATGAAGGTGATGCGGTCCTTCAGAAATCGAGTCGCCTGTATCGCGGGCAAGCCTTGCTCCCACAGAAATCCCCTCGCCACAGGGGTGGGTGCAAATGGTTACTTGGCCATGATCGCCACGAACAGCTCGCCATCCAGAAACCTCTGCAACCAGTCCTGTAGCCGAGGGTAGGGCGCCTGGGCAAACCACTCGCGATCAACGTGGGCGAACTGGCGTATGAAGGGCATCACTGCCACGTCGGCCAGGCTCGGGTGATGCGCCGCCAGGAACGGCCGGGTTTCAAGCAGGGCCTCCAGCTTGCGCAGAAAGCTTTCACCCTCGCTACGGTAATGTTCCTTCGGGCATTCGGGATGGCGTTCGGGGTATTTGTAGCGATTCAAGTGCAGCTTGAACACCTGGTCGTTTTCCTCGATCAACGCCGCCGTCAGCGCCTGGCCTTCGGGGTTGTCCCGTAGCCTCCAGTCTTGCGGATCGTGCCGGGCCAAGGCCCAGTTCATGATCTCCAGGCTTTCATCGATCACCCGGCCATCGACCTGCAGCACCGGCACCGTGCCTTTGCTGGAGAGTGCGAGCATCTCGGTTGGCTTGGCCTTCAGGCTGACTTCGACAATCGCCACCTCGACCGCGCTGTAGCGCAAGGCCATGCGCGCCCGCATCGCATAGGGACAGCGGCGGAAGGAATAGAGCGTGGCGTGGCTCATTTAACCTCCACTGTGCTCAAGCCGTTGCCCTGGCGACGCACCTGGATCTGCACCGGAATCCGCTCGTGCATTTCCTGCACGTGGGAAATCACCGCGACCTTGCGGCCCTGGGCCTGCAAGCCGTCGAGGGCGTCCATCGCCAGTTGCAGCGACTCGGGGTCGAGGCTGCCGAAGCCTTCGTCGATGAACAGCGATTCGATCTTCAGTGTGCTGGACGCCATCGAGGCCAGGCCCAATGCCAGGGCGAGGGAAACCAGGAAGGTTTCGCCGCCGGACAACGAATGCACCGAGCGCAGTTCATCGCCCATTTCCGTGTCCATCACCAGCAGCCCGAGCATGCTGCCGCCGCGCTTGAGCCGGTAGCGGCGTACCAGTTGCCGCAGTTGGGCATTGGCGTGGTGCACCAGCAAGTCGAGGTTGTAGGCCTGGGCCAGCTTGCGGAAGCGGTCGCCGGTGGCCGAACCGATCAGGGCATCGAGGCGTGCCCAGCGCTGGTATTCGGCGTAGGCCTGTTCGATCTGCTGGGCCAGGGCCTGGTTGGCGTTCTGCCGGCGCTGGTCCTCGGCCTGTTCGGCACGCAGTTCGGCGCAGTGCTGTTCGCTGGCGGCGAATTGGCCTTGCAGTTCGGTGAGGGCTTGGGCGAGTTGCTCGGGCGCCAGGTTGCCGTTGTGTTGGGCCTGATGGTTTTGCAGGCGCTGCTCGCGTTCGGTGAGCAGGACGCGGGCCTGCTCGATGGCTTTTTCGCTATTGAGCAAGCGCTGGCGCAACTGGCTGACGTGGTGGTCGTCCAGGCCGAGCAGGGCCTCGAGGGCGGCATCGTCCAGTTCCGGATGGGTGGTGCGCCATTGCGCGATACCGGCGGCCAGCGCCTGGCGTTCGTGGTCCAGGGATTGCGCCTGTTCCTGGCGGGCCTTGAGTTCGGCGGCCAGTTGCACCAGGTCGTTGCGCAATTGCTGCAACTGCTGATTGGCCGTCGCCTCGGCATCCCGCGTCTGTTCCAGGCGCTGGTCGAGTTGTTGCTGCCACTGTTCGGCGCTGGTGTGCTCGCCGAGCAGTTGCGTGAGTTTCTCCTGGCAGGCCTGTTGTTGCTCGCTCAGGGCGCTGAATTGCAGGCGGGCCGCTTCCAGTTGCTGGAGGCGGGTCTGCTGGCGGTCCTGCTCTTTCTCCAGGGTCTGCTGGCGCTGGAGCTGTTCGCCCAGTTCGTCGCGCTGCTGTTCCAGTTGCTCCAGGCGCTGGGCGATCTGCCGGTCCAGTTGCAGGAAGGTTGCGGCGGGCTCGCTGCGCAAGGCCTGTAGGGTGTCAGCGGGTAGCAGGGTGCTGAAGTGGCTCAGCTCCTCGTCCAGGCGCTGGCGGTCGCGGGCCAGCTCCTGCTGCTGGTTGCCCAGGTGCTGTGACGCCTGTTGGCTGGCTGCCTCGGCTTCACGTAGCCGCTGTGCGATGCGCGCGGCGTCTTGCTGCAGGGTCAGCAGGGCGGTTTGCCGTTGTTCGTCCTGGCTGATGCGCAGGTTCAGTTGGCTGTTTTGCTGGGTCAGCCAGGCGTCGCGCTTGTTCGCGTCCTGGGTCAGCAGTTGCGCCGACAACGGGTGGGCTTCAAGGCTGGGCGTCAGGCTCTGTTGCTGGCTGGCAAGCTGTTCCTGCTGCTGTTTGAGTTCCTTGAGCTGGGCGATGACTCCGCTGTATTGCGCCCGCAGGTCGATGACTTTTTCATTGAGCAGGTCGACGGCCTTGCGGGCGTTGGCCTCTTCGGTTTCATCGAAGCGCCCGAGGTTTTCCAGCAGGGCTTCGGGCTGATGATAAGGATGCTCGACGCTGCCGCACACGGGGCAGGGCTGTTCAGCCTGCAACTGTGCGCGCAGTTGCTCGACGCTTTCGCTGCGGGCCAGGCGCTGGCGCTCCAGCAGCTCGCGGGTAACGGTCAGGGTCTGTTCGGCAATGGTCAGTTCGGCCTTGGCTTCGCCGCCTTCACGCACCAGCCGGTCGCGTTCCTGCAACGCTCGTTGCTGGCGTTGTTCAAGCTCGGCGCCACGTTTGTCCAGCTCTTGCTGACTGGCCCACAGCCGGGTCAGGTCTTCGAAGGCGCGCAATTGCTTGCGGTTGTCTTGCAGCAAGGTGCCGAGCAACTGGATCTGTTCGGCCACAGCCTCCGGCTCGGCGCCGGCTTCCTTGTAGAGCACTTCGAGGTCTTGCCGGCGGCTGGCCAGTTCCTCGGCGGCGCGGGTGGCGCCTTGTTCCAGCGTGGCGAGTTCGGCCTGGCCCTGGTTCAGGCGATTGCCGATCAGCATCAGTTGTTGGAGGCGATCGCGATAGGCGTTCCAGGCATCGCTCAGCGGTGCCAGGTGCGTGCTTTGCTCAAGCTCCCCGGCGATGCGCTGCAAGCGCTCGGCCACCAGCTTTTGCTGTTCGAGCAAGGTATCGATGGTGCGCTGGCCTTCGGTGCAGGCCTGTTGCGCCTGTTCCTGGCGCTCGGCGCCCTGGCTGGCGTCCCTGGCGAGGCGGGCCAGGGTGCTTTGCTCTTCAAAGGCCTGGCGCAGCAACGGCGCGCTGTCGCTGCTGTGTTGCCGGGCCGCAGCCAGCGCCAGTTGCGCGGCGCCCAGGCTTTTTTCCAGTTCGGCCTGCTGGTCATGGAGATTGAGCTGCTGCTGGGTAAGCTGCTGGATCTGCGCGGCCAATGGGTCGAGCTGTCGGCTCAGTTCGGCCTGGCGGATGAACTGATGGCGTTGGGGCGCCAGTTGTTCCAGGCGGACCAGTTTCAGGCGTTCGTCGGCCAGGGCGTTCCAATCGGCCTGGGCCTGTTGCAGCTGTTCGGCGGCGCTGGCGTGTTCATCCTGCAACAGGCCCAGGTCGCGCAGCCAGGTGTGCTGCTGCTCCAGTTGCTTGAGTTGCGCCTGTTGGGCCTTGAGTAATTGCTGGGCGTCGTTGAAACGCTGGTCCAGCTCGGCCCGGGCCTCGGGGGCCAGTGGCGTGACACCGGTGGCCTGGTCCTGCAACTGCCGGTGGCTGTCCTTGGCTTGCTTGGCCTTGTCGAAGGCGCGGCGGCCGAGGCGGGTATACAGGGCAGTGTCGGTGAGTTTTTCCAACAGTTCGCTGCGATCGTTGTCATCGGCCTTGAGGAACGCGCTGAACTCGCTCTGGGCCAGCAGCACGGCACGGGTGAACTGTTCGAAGTTCAGGCCCAGGGCCGCTTCGAGCTGGGTCTTGTATTCGCCTTTCTGGCTCGCCAGCAGTTGATCGTTGTCCAGGTCCCGCAGGCTCTGGCGGCTGGCTTGCAACTTGCCGCCGGCCTTTTCCCTGGCGCGATTGGCTTCCCAACGGGCCCGATAGCGGCGTCCGTCGATGCCGCGAAAATCCACTTCGGCATAACCGTCGCCGGTGCCACGGCGCAACAACGTGCGCGGATCGCCCGTGGCAATCTCGCCATCGACGTCCGGCACCTTGGCGTCGCGTCCGGTGTTATTGAGGCGCGGCACGGCGCCAAACAGCGCCAGGCACAAGGCGTCGAGCAACGTGCTCTTGCCGGCGCCGGTGGGGCCGGTAATGGCGAACAGCCCGGCGCTGGCCAAGGGTTCGGCGGTGAAATCGATTTCGAAAGGTCCGGCCAGGGACGCCAGGTTCTTGAGGCGGATCGCGAGGATCTTCATGGCTGCTCGCTCTCCATCTGCACGTCTTGCAACAGCACGGCAAAGTCCTTGAGGGTCTGTTCGTCCACTTCGTTGCCGTAGGTGTCCTGCCAGGCGCGGCTGAACAACTCCTGCGGGCTGAGTTGATCCAGCTCCACCAGCGCGCTGCCGTCATCGGCACTGCCGGCGCCCCCGTTGCCGGCGTACTCGGCGCCGATCCGCACCAGGCGTACGGCCTTGCCTTGCAGTGCGGTTTCAACCTGGTGACGCAGGTCGGGCTGCGGTTCGTCGAGGCGCACCCGTACTTCCAGCCAGGGTTGGCGCTGGACATCGGCCAACAGGTCGATGTCGGGCAGTTCCTTGAGTTGCCCCAGGAGATCGGCCAGTGGCGCCGGGCCCAGGCGTTGCAGGTTGACGGCCCGTGGGATCAGGCGCGGCTCGACCTTGACCAGGGCCTCGCCGTCCAGGGTGATGTCGAGGATCTGATGCTGATAGCCGATCTCCGAAAATGACAGCGGGATCGGCGAGCCGCTGTAGCGGATACGCTCTTCACCGTTGACCTTCTGCGGCTTGTGCAAATGGCCGAGGGCGACATAGCTGATGCTCGGGCCGAACAGGCTGGCGGGCAGGGCCTCGGCGTTGCCGATGATCAGGCTGCGTTCGGAATCCTCGGACACCGAACCGCCGGCCATGTGCGCATGACTGATGGCGATCAGCGCCTGGCCTTTCTTGCGCTTGCTGTTGGCCGCGGCGATCAGCCACTCATGCACTTGGCCGATGCCTCGCAGGTAGTCGTCGCCCAGTTGCGCACCGGTGACTTCGGCAGGGCGCAGGAACGGCAGGGCCAGGCACCACGCCTTGACCTTGCCTTTGGCATCGGGCAACGGCAACAGCAGGCGCTCGACATCCAGTTGGCCGTCGTCCAGCCACAGCACCCGGCCCAGGGCATGGGTGCGCAGGCGTCGCATCAGCGGCGCAGGCAGTTCGATACGCGAGCCGGAGTCGTGGTTGCCGGCGATCATCACGATGGTCAGGTTGGCGTTTTGTTCATGGGCGCTGACGATGAAATCGTACAGCCGCTCCTGGGCTTTGACCGGCGGGTTGACGGTGTCGAAGATGTCGCCGGCGATCAGCAGCACGTCGGGCTTTTCGTGGGTCAGTTGACGCAGCAGCCAGTCGAGGAAACAGGCGTGTTCGAAATCGCGTTCCTGGCCGTGCAGGTTTTGCCCCAGGTGCCAGTCGGAGGTGTGAAACAGACGCAAGGCAAACTCCAGAAAACAGATGATGGCCGCGGTGAAGAGAAGGGCGGCTAAAAGAGGGAGAGTTTACTGGGAAACCGGGGGGAGGACTTGTTCAACTTCGTTGGATCCATGAGCACCGATCCTGTGGCAAGGAGATTTATGTGGGAGCAAGGCTTGCCCGCGATGAAGGCGACTCGATTTCTGAGGGACCGCATCGCCTGCATCGCGGGCAAGCCTTGCTCCCACCCGTTTCGCTCCCACCTAAATCCCCTCGCCATAAAGGTTACGAAAAAAAGCGGGTTTATTTGGGGTAAAGCGGCGGCAACCCCGAATCACCCGCCGAGCCCAACCCCGCTTCGGTGGGCGGGATGGTGCGGATGGCCCGCCACAAGTCCTCTCCCTGCCAGTGCTGGCCGGTCTCGCTGTAGAGCGCGCCGTTGAGGCCGTCCAGGGCGTCGGACAGCGGCACGAAGCGCGCCGCCATGTCGGCCAGGGTTTCCGGCTGCTGGCGGGCCCAGGCGTCGAGGGCCTGGCGGGTGGCGTGGGAGTCGTTGGCCAGGCAGGCGCGCTTGAGGTCGTCCAGCAGGGTGCGCGGGCTCGGTCCGGCCTGGGTCGAGCGCAGGATCGCTGGTTGCCAACGGGCACGCCACCACAAGCCAAAGCCGAGCAGTGTCGTGCAGGCGAGGAGGAAGGTGCTCAGTTGCCAGTACCATAGGGTCTCGCTGTCGACCGTCGTGACAATCTGCGTCGTGCCGGCCGGCGTATCCACCATCAGGCTCGGATTGTTCGCCACCTGCAGGGTCCGCGCCGGAAGGCTGGTGCGGTCCAGGTGATCTTCCAGGGTGTTCCACCAGACCACTTCCACCGGTGGCAGCTCGATGGTCCCGCTGCGGTTTGGCACCAGCGCCTCGCGGTCTTCGCGGCTGCCCACCAGCCCGCGCTCACTGCTGCGGCTGCTGAGTACCGGTTGGTCCGGGTAACGTCGCAAGCCATTGATCTCGGTGGCCGGCAGCGGTGGCAACTGGGCGCTGGCCAGGCCTTCGGCTTCCAGGGTCAGGCTGCGGGTCAGGGAATCGCCGACCTGGCTGTGGGTCGGTTCCGGGCTCCAGCTTTCGCTCAAGGACAGGCTGCGTGCGGGCAGCCAGGGTACGTCGGCCGGGTAGCTGGCAGGCTTGGGTTTGACGCTCAGCAGCAGTTGCTCGGAGCTGACCCGCATCAATTGGCCGGGTTTGGGGCCCGAAGGGACGGCGTCCTGGGCCACCGGCTCGACCAGGGTGGCGCTGAATGCCTGGGCTGGGATCATCAGCTCGCCACTGCGCTGTGGGTAGATGCCATACCGCAGTTCGATCACGCCATGGCGCACATCGTTGATGACTTTTTCATAGGTGCGCGATTCGCCCAGCTGTTCGGTGCGGGCATCGGGGATGTGCAGCGGCGTCAGGCTGCTGTCGTCGTACAGCGACACCGAATGGTAGATACGCAGGGTCAGGATCGCCTGGGCCTGAACATACACTTCGGTCTGGTCGAGGCTGGCCTCGATGAACACCGCCGCCAGGGGCTCCGAGGCGTTGCGGGTCTCGCTTTCGATCACTTGCAGGGTAATCGGCTGGCTGGTTACTTCGCCCAGTTGCAGCGACGGAATGACCACGGTGCCGCTTCGGCGCGGCAGCAGGGTCACGATCCAGCGGGTGGTGGCGCGGTTCTCACCGTCGAGGGTCGTCAACTGGTTGACCTGGCGGGTGCCGCGCACATCGAACAAGGCCTGGAGCGGGCCGAGGTCAGGTTTGCCGAACAAGGTGGCGTCGTTGGATTCCAGGGTCAGTTCCACCGTTTCTCCAGAGTTCAGGCGGCTGCGATCCACACTGGCAGTCAGCTGTGCAGCCTGGGTCCCAGAGGCCCAGAGCAGCAAGACGAGGAGGTAGGCGGTGAAGCGGGTCATTGGGTTTTTCCCTGGGCCTGATGGCTTTGCTGTTCATACCAGAATTTACGCCTGAGCAACTCGCCCGGATTATCCGGGATCTGGCGCAGCCATTGTTCCGTTGCCTGGCGCTGTTCTTCTTCATTGCGCTGGCCGGCGGCGGGACGCAGCGGCGGGGTGGTGGTCTGCTCGTCCGGCAGCTCGCTGCCCGGCACATCCTGGGCGGTGGGCGGTTGTGCCGTCCGTGGAGGCTGGGATTCGTCCGGCGTCGCAGTTGCCTCGGCGGATGGCTGGCCCGGTTCGGAAGACTGGCTGGGTGAATCGGCATCCGGTGCTTGTTCGGTGGGGCCCGGTTCCTCGCTTTCGGTGGGCTTGGGCTCCTGCGCCGGTGGTGTCTGCTCGTTCAACAGGCTCTGTACCAAGGTCTTGTTGGTTTGGGCTGGGCGCAGGTCGGGCTGTAACTCCAGGGCTTGTTCGTAGGCATCCAGTGCGGCTTCCAGCTCACCGCTGCGGGCCAGGGCATTGCCACGATTGTAGTGCGCGCGGGCGTCGTTGCCTTCGGCGAAACGCCGGGCAGCTTCGCTGTATTGGCCGGCTTCGTACAGGGCAACACCTTGCCACTGGCTGTCCTCGAAATGGGTGGCTGCCTCGGCGGGACGCTTCTGCTTGAGCAAGTGCTGGCCTTGTTGGTCGGCGCGCAACCACAGGTCCTGGAACTCGAAGGCATGGCCGGTTTGCGGCAGCACGAACAGCAGCGGCAGGCAAAACAGCCAGCCTCGCCGCCCGGCGCAGGCGGCCAGCAGCAACAGGGGCAGGAGCAGCCAATAGCCTTGGTCGGCCCAAGTGTCCAGGCGCAAGGTTTGTCCGTCGCTGCGCAAGTGGCGAGGGCCGGCCAGCAGGCCCAGGCCGCGCAGGTCGCTGTCGTCCAGCCGCGCTGGCCGGTAGCGGCCATCCAACTCATTGGCGAAGGCCTTGAGGCCCGGGCTGTCCAGGCGTGGCACCAGGATCGCGCCCTGGGCATCCTTGAGGTAACTGCCATCTTCCTGGGCAACCGGGGCGCCTTCGCGGGTCCCGATACCCAGCATCAGCCATTGCGTGGCGGATCCGTCGAGGATCTGGCGGATGCCTTGGCGTTCCTGTTCATTCAACGACGAACCGATCAGCAGGATTCGACCGTGGCCGAGTTCGCCTTGGTCCAGCAGGGCCATGGCCTTGTGGACGGCCAGGTCGGCGCGATGGCCGCCTTGGGGCATGATCGACGGCGCGAGGGCTTCGAGCAGGTTGGCGCTGGTGGCCAGGTCGTCGGACAGCGGCACCAGCGTATGGGCGCTGCCGGCATAGACGATGATCGCGGTCTGGGCATCGCTGCGGTTCTGCAACAGGTCCAGCAGCTTGCGCCGGGCCTGTTCCAGGCGCGTCGGCGGAACATCGGTGGCGAGCATTTCCGGGGTGAGTTCCAGCACCACCACCAGCGGGTCGGCGGGTTTCTGGCTGGTCTGTTCGACCCGCGCCCAGCTCGGTCCCAGCAACGCCAGCACGATCAACAGCCAACCCAGGCCCAGGGCAATCCACGGCAGCCGGCTTTCACGGCCACTGCCGCCACTGAGCAGCATGGCATGAAAGGCCGGCGGCAAGATCATCTGCCAACGGCCCACGCGTTTCTGTCGATGCCACAGTTGCCAGAGCAACCAGCCCAGCAACGGCAGCAGCAACACGAACCAGGGGCGCAGCCAGTGTGGCCAGAGGGCGATCATCGACGCCTCCGCAAGCGCAGGCGCTTGAGCCGCTGGCGCCACTCGGTGTGTTGGGCCTGCTGGAACAGCGGCTGGTTGAACAGGCGCTGCAACGGATTGTCCGGCCAGCGCGCGCGGGCCACCAGCAACATGCTCAACAGCAGTGCAACGGCCAGGGGCCAGTGATACAGCGCCTGGGCAGGGCGCGCCTGGGTCGGTTGCTGGGTCACCGGTTCGAGCTGGTCGAGGGTGGTCTTGATCGCCAGCAATTGCTCACCATCCTGGGCACGAAAATAACGACCGCCCGTGGCCTGGGCAATGTCCTTGAGGGCCGCCTCGTCCAGGTCCAGGCTCGGGTTGACGCCGAGAAAGCCCGCCGTGCCGCTCTGTTCCGGATCGGCACCGATGCCGATCGGGTAGATTTTCACGCCTTCGTCGGCGGCCAGTCGCGCGGCGGTCAGTGGGTCGATTTCGCCGCCGTTGTTGGCGCCGTCGGTGACCAGGATCAACACGCGGCTGTGGGCCGGCCGCTGGCGCAGGCGCTTGAGGGCCAGGCCGATGGCGTCACCGATGGCGGTATTCTTGCCGGCGATGCCAATGCGCGCCTCATCGAGCCAATGGCGCACGGTGCGGCGGTCGAAGGTCAGCGGTGCCTGCAGATAGGCCTGGCTGCCGAACAGGATCAGGCCGACCCGGTCACCTTCGCGGCCTTCGAGAAAGTCCCCGAGCATGTGCTGGACCAGCGCAAGGCGACTGACTTCTTCGTCCTTCCAGTGCATGTCGGGAAAGTCCATGGAGCCCGAGACATCCACCGCCACCAACAGGTCGCGGCCGCTGGCGGCGATGGGCAACGGTTCCCCCAACCACTGCGGTCGGGCCGCGGCGATCAGTAACAGCAGCCAGAGCAGGATGAAGGGCGACTGTTGCCGCCAGGTCGGCAGATTGGCCCGGGCTCGCCGGCCCACCAGGCCTTCCAGGTCCCCGAGGAAACTGACCTTGAGCGCCGGCTCGCCGCTGTCGGCCGCCGGCAGCACCAGGCGCATCAGCCAGGGCAGCGGCAACAGGGCAAAAACCCACGGCCAGGCGAACTCAAACATGTTTGCGAATCCAGATTTCGACCGCTTGGGTCAGGCCGGCGATGGCTTTGTCATCGAGCTTGCATTCGGGTTTGTAGGCGCCTTCCACCAATATCATCCAGCGCGTCAGGCCGGCGGCCGGGCAACGGTTATCCAGGAAGGCCAGCCATTTGCGCCCGTTGAGGGTGTGACTCTGGCTGTAAGGATAGTGGTTGCGGCACAGGCGCTTGAGCAGCCCGTTGAGCTGTTGCAGCCAGGCACCGGCCGGTGCACCGTCGTAGGGCTTGGGCAGCCGGGCGAGTTCGGCCAGGGCGGCCAGGCGCACCGGGTCCAGGGGTTGTTCGCTGCGGGCGGTGGTGCGCTGGATGGGAATGAACCGGCGCAATTGCCACAGCCCCAGGCCCAGCAAGGGGATCAAGACCAGCAGCAACCACCAGCCCGGTGCGGGCGGCCAGAAGCCGATGGGAGGCGGGGCCATCAGTGGCTGTAATTGATCGAGGCTGCTCATCGGCTTTTTCCGGCCCGCTTGGGGTTCAGGTATTCGCGCAGTTGCTCGACCATGTCGCCCTGGGTGCTCAGGGGCATCATCAGGATTCGCAGTTTCTGCGCCAGCAATTCCCAGCGCTCCTGGCGCGCTTCGGCCTGGGCGCGATAGGCCTGGCGCAGTTCAAAATTCAGGGTGTCGAGTTCCAGTTGGGCGCCACGCTGGGCGAAGCGCAGCAAGCCGGCGGCGGGCAGGGCGTGATCCAGCGGGTCCGACAGCGGCAGCAGCAACAGGTCGCAATGGCGCGACAGCAGGCTCAGTTGCTGCTCGGCGCTGTCGGACAACGCACGCTCGTCGCAAATCACGATCACCAGGCTGCCGGGTCGTAGCACTTCCCGGGCCCGACGCAGGGCGATGCCAAACGAGTCGCGGTCCGGCTCGGCCTCGGTGTGCAGCGACTGGTTGACCCGCACCAGCCGGTTGAGCAATTGCAGCAGGCTCTGTTTGCTGCGCCGCGGCTTGACCTCGTAATGGGTGTTGTTGCCGAACACCAGGCCGCCGACCCGGTCGTTGTGCCCCAGCGCGGCCCAGCCGATCAGGCTGGCGGCCTGGGCGGCGAGCACTGACTTGAACACCAGCCCCGAGCCGAAGAACAGCCGGTGGCTTTGCTCGATCATGATGAAGATCGGTCGCTCGCGTTCTTCGTGGAACAGTTTGGTGTGGGGCTCCTGGGTCCGGGCGGTAACGCGCCAGTCGATGGTGCGTACGTCGTCGCCGGCCTGGTAGACCCGCACCTGGTCGAAATCGACCCCGCGTCCGCGCAACTTGGAGTGATGCAGGCCGATCAGCGGACTGCGCTGTCCCGGTGTCGAGAATAACTGCACCTCGCGCACGCGATGGCGCATCTCGATCAGCTCCGAAAGGCTGACGCGGATGCCCGGTGCGGGCGCCAGAGGGTTATTCATGGTGCATGCTCAAGCGACAGCGACGACGTCGAGAATCCGCTGCACGACCCGGTCCTGGTCGATGCCGGCGGCCTCGGCTTCGAACGACAGAATGATGCGATGGCGCAGCACGTCGAACAGCACGGCCTGGATATCTTCCGGGCTGACAAAGTCGCGTCCGGCCAGCCAGGCGTGGGCACGGGCGCAGCGGTCCAGGGCGATGGAACCCCGTGGGCTGGCGCCGTAGGCGATCCATTCGGCCATTTCCGGGTCGAACTTGGCCGGGTTGCGGGTGGCCATGATCAGTTGCACCAGGTATTCCTCCACGGCGTCGGCCATGTACAATCCGAGGATTTCCTTGCGTGCGGAGAAGATCGCCTGCTGGCTCACGCGGCGTTCGGGCTTGGTCTCGCCGTTCAGCGCTTCCCCCCGGGCCTGCTGGAGGATGCGGCGTTCCACCGCGGCATCGGGAAAGCCGATCTTGACGTGCATCAGGAACCGGTCGAGCTGGGCTTCGGGCAGCGGGTAGGTGCCTTCCTGCTCGATCGGGTTCTGCGTGGCCATCACCAGGAACAACGGCGACAGTTCATAGGTGCTGCGCCCGACGCTGACCTGGCGCTCGGCCATGGCTTCGAGCAAGGCCGACTGGACCTTGGCCGGGGCGCGGTTGATTTCGTCCGCCAGCACCAGGTTATGGAAAATCGGCCCTTGCTGGAACACGAAGCTGCCGGTTTCCGGGCGGTAGATTTCCGTACCGGTGATGTCGGCGGGCAGCAGGTCGGGGGTGAACTGAATACGATGGAATTGCGCTTCGACGCCTTCGGCCAGCTCTTTGATGGCCTTGGTCTTGGCCAGCCCCGGCGCGCCTTCCACCAGCATGTGGCCGTCGGCAAGCAGGGCGATGAGCAGGCGCTCGATGAGTTTTTCCTGGCCGAGAATCTGCGTTGAAAGAAAGGTTCGCAGCGCAAGCAGCGCTTCACGATGTTCCATCGGTGACTGTTCCTGGAAAGGGTGGCCCCAGGCGTTCGGATAACGCCGGGGCTGGGGGCGTTACTTTAATGCATGGCGGGGGGTGGCGACTAACGGGATTTTGTCTGGCGTGCGGATTTGTGATCGGTTTGGACCTGGTGTGGGAGCGGGCTTGCTCGCGAATAGGCCGATACATCCAGCAGCATCGTCTCAGACAGACCGCTATCGCGAGCAAGCCCGCTCCCACAGAGACCTGTGGTGAACACCGATTCCATAAACACCCGAGATCAGTGTGGGAGCCGAGCTTGCTCGCGATGACGGCGGGACATTCAACTTCAATGCAGCCTGACCCACCGCTATCGCGAGCAAGCTCAGCTCCCACAGGGATTGGCAGTGGACACCGACTCCATGAGCACCCGAGATCAGTGTGGGAGCCGAGCTTGCTCGCGATGGCGACGGTACTTTCAACTTCAATGCAGCCTGACCCACCGCTATCGCGAGCAAGCTCAGCTCCCACAGGGATTGGCAGTGAACACCGATTCCATGAGCACCCGAGATCAGTGTGGGAGCCGAGCTTGCTCGCGATGGCGACGGTACTTTCAACTTCAATGCAGCCTGACCCACCGCTATCGCGAGCAAGCTCAGCTCCCACAGGGATTGGCAGTGGACACCGACTCCATGAGCACCCGAGATCAGTGTGGGAGCCGAGCTTGCTCGCGATGGCGACGGTACTTTCAACTTCAATGCAGCCTGACCCACCGCTATCGCGAGCAAGCTCAGCTCCCACAGGGATTGGCAGTGGACACCGACTCCATGAGCACCCGAGATCAGTGTGGGAGCCGAGCTTGCTCGCGATGGCGACGGTACTTTCAACTTCAATGCAGCCTGACCCACCGCTATCGCGAGCAAGCTCAGCTCCCACAGGGATTGGCAGTGGACACCGACTCCATGAGCACCCGAGATCAGTGTGGGAGCCGAGCTTGCTCGCGATGGCGATGGCACATTCAACTTCAATGCAGCCTGACCCACCGCTATCGCGAGCAAGCTCAGCTCCCACAGGGATTGGCGGTGGACACCGACTCCATGAACACCCGAGATCAGTGTGGGAGCCGAGCTTGCTCGCGATGGCGATGGCACATTCAACTTCAATGCAGCCTGACCCACCGCTATCGCGAGCAAGCTCAGCTCCCACAGGGATTGGCGGTGAACACCGATTCCATGAGCACCCGAGATCAGTGTGGGAGCCGAGCTTGCTCGCGATGACGGCGGCACATTCAACTTCAATGCAACCTGACCCACCGCAATCGCGAGCAAGCTCAGCTCCCACAGGGATTGGCGGTGAACACCGACTCCATGAACACCCGAGATCAGTGTGGGAGCCGAGCTTGCTCGCGATGACGGCGGCACATTCAACTTCAATGCAACCTGACCCACCGCAATCGCGAGCAAGCTCAGCTCCCACAGGGATTGGCAGTGAACACCGATTCCATGAGCACCCGAGATCAGTGTGGGAGCCGAGCTTGCTCGCGATGGCGACGGTACTTTCAACTTCAATGTAGCCTGACCCACCGCTATCGCGAGCAAGCTCAGCTCCCACAGAGGGAGTGGCGGTGGGTGCGGGGTCAAGGCACGCCGCCGATCCAGTGTGGGAGCGAGCCTGCTCGCGATTACCATAGTAGATCTGGTACCTCATATTTTCGCTAATTTTGCATCCGAATCTCATCCACCAGCAGCCTGATTGCTGGCCTGTCGACCAGTTCCCGCCACGGGCCATCCTCCACGATTGCCCCGTCATGCATCACAATGACCCGGTCAAACCGATGCAGGTGGTCAACGTCATGGGTGACACATATCAACCCCTGCCCGGCAAAAACGTCGAATAAAAGGTCCCAAAGGGGCGTGGTCAGCCTGGGTTCGATGGATGCGCTTGGCTCGTCGAACATATTGAATTTTCCGGGCTTGTTGATCAGGCGCAGCAGCGATAGGCGTTTGGCTTCGCCTCCGGAGATATTCGATGCATTTTCGCTGACCTGCCGTGTTGTCACGATCTCATCCAGTTCCAATTGCCGTATCGCTCTAGACAAAATCGGCGATGCGCTGCCTCCGAACAGAACCGATTGTTCAAAAGAGCCTTCCAGAAACCTCGGTTGTTGCGGGCAGTATCTCAAGGTGTCCAAGTGAGCTTGACCGGACAAAAGTGAGACCGGTACCGAGTCGATACTCAGTTGGTCTCGCTTTGATGCATCAAGCCCGGCGAGCACTTCCAAAAAAGTGGTTTTGCCTGCGCCGCTAGGGCCCGTAACGGCCACTGACTGCCCTTGAACAAATGCCAGGGAGCGCTTGATCGACAGGCGAAGCCGTCCCGTTCCCGCCACTTCGCAGGGGCCGAGTTCCAGAACTGAGGGCCGCTGGAAATCAACCCAGGCCAGCTGATTGCTGCGAGCGAAATCCGGAAGTGATAGCAGACCCTCAAATTGACGCTGGTCTGCAAGGAACTGATCAAGAACACGATACCCTTCAGTCAAGGTGGAAATACTGAGCAGATAACTCCCTGCGATTGAAAAAATGGCAACCAGCTGCCCGACACTGATACTGGGCTGACCCGAAAGTTGGTCCACGACGCCCCAGTAGAGCAATCCCCCAGTGGAAAGGCTTACGAACAGTATCTTGGCGGTGCTCAGCAGGCCGCCAGATGATGCCGTAGTCACTGCAGCGTTGGCATAACGTCCGAACGCCGCGTTCAGCGGGCGCAGGGCAGTAGGTATGGCACTTTCCAGTTTTATGGTTTTCCCCGCGTTGAGGGTGTTGTAGAGGTGGGCACTTAACTCATCTTCCTGTTCATTGACTGCATCGATGTGCTTTCTCCGCCATTTGATAATTTGATGGGTGGCAGCCAGATAGATAACTCCGAACGCCGTCATGCTCAAGAAAATTTCGCCGCCACCTATGTAAATAAAAGCAACCCCAACAACTATGAACTCCAAGAGTACGGGAAGCGCAATGGTCACAATGAAAGTTAGTAGTTGTTCGTGCGCAGTAATTCCGCGCTCGACCGATTTGATGAAATGGCCGATTCTCCAGGAGTTGAATAACGAAAACTCTTTGCCTATGAGTTCGGTGATCCACTCAATGGAAGCGTTCATGATAATGCTCTGGACCAGCTTAGACAGCGCATGGAGCTGCAGAGGCGTGATGATGGCATGAATGCACCCCGCGACAATCAGGCCTGTCGTCAGTGCGAGCAGGGTGCTGGATGCTGGGTTTCTGTTGTCTTGCAGGGTGTCGATGATGGTTCCGAGTAGCAGTGGAGGGGCAAGTGTGATGAGTTTGAGTGCGATGATTGTGACTATAGTGATTGCTAGAAGTTTGGTGTGTTTTTTATAGGCGTTTTTTATCATTGCCCGGATGCTGTGCATGTACTCGCTCCTGGTTGCTTTGTGTTCGATAGTTCAACCGCGCAACACGTACTGAGGCACCACCAAGCGACCGTTTCTAATGATATTGAAACGCTCAAGTCCTGGAATATAAGTTTGAGTGACGATGCTGCTGCCTGAGAAGCGGGCTACCGTTCGGTGGAATATGTTCATGTCTTTAGTTGATAGGTTTTTTTGCAGTATTTCTAATTGTGCGGAAACTGTCATGGGGTCGATGTGTGTAGGAGTGTCAATGATAGGGAGTGTCGCTTTTATGACTGGTGCGAAGTCAATTAAGTGTTTTAGGTGTCTTGATTTAGATAGTAAATCAAAGGTTTCTCTATCTATAGATTCTTCAGCGGCATCATATAAGTCCTCGGACTGGAACTGTTCAGTAACTGCCCTTTGGATTGCAGTGTGGATTTCAAGCGAACATCCGGAGCCGATGGGTGAAAGATGGTGAACTCCAGGGCCTGCTTTGGGAAATGCCACTGCAAAATAAACTGATAGCACGTCCTTGATAATGATCACTTGCAGTCTGTTCGCTGACGCCAAGGCAGCGGGGTGGCTCGTCAGCGCTGTTTCGAGCAACGCGGTAGAAGGTGTGTACAGTTCCATTGCCGGACCGAGGCCACAGACAGCCATGTAGAAAAGAGACAGGATATGCCTCTCGATTGTTTCGTGGGTACCATGTAACAGTGCTTCGTTCTCTGTGCAACCAAAAGCAATTCCTGAGTTTGATGAGTAGCGAGATAAAAAGCGCAGTGCGGAATTCGAATCTTTGTGGATGTTTTGTGTCGTTTTAGGGCATAGAAGGACGCACGGCGCGAATAGTTCTTCATTGTTGTTGAGTGAGGTAAGCCTAAAGCATTCGATTAATTGTTTGGTGTGAGGCAGGCTGGTAAAAATCCCATCTTCTGTAACTGCTTTTTGAGTAGCTATTTTGTCGGAGCGGTATCGTATGGGAGTATCAGCAAGAGGTTGAAATGTGCTGAAGTGCTCAATGCTTTCTGCCAGTGCGCCTATTAGTGAGTCTGGTCCCTTGCCAGCGCCCGATTCAACGAGGTTGTCATTGTCATCAAACAGTTCGGCCGTTGCTACTAGCTTGGATGGTGTCGTATACCGTGTTATTGCACTGAGGCCCAGTGTATGGAGCGTGGACATGATGTTGAATAGCGCTTCGGTGGGTGATAGTTCTCGTTCTGACATATGGATCTCCATTAAAAGGATGCCGAAAGGAGACCCTTTCGGCACCTGTTTGCCGATAATTAATCGGTCACTGGCTTAATTGGTCAGCGACGCGAAAAAATCGGCTTCCGTTGCGAGGAGGTCTTTAGAAAGGCCTAATGCTTGCGGCAGGCCAAAAAAGGTATGATTTATTTCAGAGCGTTTCCTACCCATGTCGATTTACTCCAATGTAGTTAATGGGCGTCGCGACGCGAGCGCCCAACTTGCGTTTGTTCGCAAGTGATTAATTAATAGCATTGGGGTGAGGTGAAGGCTATTGCGCGACTTCCGAGGCTGACGTAGGTTCGTTCTTGCCGTTGAGTAGGAGGGGGGTGTAGGAATGTAGCTGCTTTGTTGAAACTGTGGTTTCTCTCTACTGTTCTCTCCGTTTGGGATGTTTATATTATTTTAAGCAAGGATCAAAAGGATAATCTGGCAGCGGTGTTTTAAGGTGGGTGTGCCCGGAAAGAGGTTGTGTTGCTTGCACCTATAAATGAACACAGTTGCCATCGCGACCCTGCTCGCGATGGCATATTCGAAGGCGACAATATGTCAGCCTATCCACGCCCCCGAATTCACCAGGTTCACTGGCCGCTCCCCCGCCAATGCCGCCAACAGGTTGTCCACCGCACAGCGCGCCATCGCTTCCCGGGTCTCGTGGGTGGCCGAGCCCATGTGCGGCGTTGCGACCACGTTGTCCATCTGCAACAGCGGCGAATCGGCATTCAAGGGTTCGCGCTCGAACAGCGTTTGTGGTGGCTTCAATCGCGAGCAGGCTCGCTCCTACATTGGGCCTGGGTGACGCAGGAAATTCCTGTGGGAGCTTGCTCCCGATGGTGGCAAGACATTCAACTTAAATGCAGCCTGACCCATCGCTATCGCGAGCAAGCTCAGCTCCCACAGGGATTGGCGGTGAAACCCAATTCCATGAGCACTTCAGATCAGTGTGGGAGTCGAGCTTGCTCGCGATGACGGCGGTACATTCAACTTCGATGCAGCCTGACCCACCGCTATCATCGCGAGCAGGCTCGCTCCCACAGGGGATTGGCGGTGGACGGAGGAAACAAGGAACGCCTCAGATCCATTGTGGGAGCGAGCCTGCTCGCGATGACGATATCACTGGCGGCGAATAACTCGGGTCATCGCTCGCTAATGCCGCCAACAGGCTATCCACGGCACAGCGCGCCATCGCTTCCCGTGTGTCGACACGCCGAAGTGACAGAACCGCGCCACCCAGCCGATTTGCAGCGCGCCAAGCCGTGTGGTTAGCTGCCAACCTCTCCCAGCCCCTTGACTGCCGAAGCCTCCATGAACTTTACCCAGCCTCGTTTGAGATTGCTGTCGATACTGAGTGTGACCCTGTTGGTGGTGGGCTGTACGTCCTACTACCTGTTTCGCCACAGCGGCGCGCCGGCCGATGAAGGTTTCGCCGCCGAGCAACTGAACGAAGGGGGTATGGAGGACATCGGCACGCTGGCACCGCCCGAGGTGGAGAAACGCCTCAATTATTTGATTCAGGACGCCGGTGAAAGCCTCAGGTCCCTGGAGTTGGTCAGTGATGTGCAACTGAGCCTGACCGTCGAGACGACCGGGCCCGCCGACGAGCAGCCGTTGCAATACGAGCCGCTGTTTGTCCCGTTCACCAGCGCGCAACTGAAAACCGAACTGGCGTCGATCCAGGGCCTGCGTTTTGCCCAGAGGTTATTCGCCGACGGTTCCGAAGTGAGGCTCGACACCAGCAGCCTCGATCCGCTCTGGAAGCGCGCCGCGACGCCGGATGAGCCGACGACCGAGCAATACCTGCCGCAGCGCCTGCGTTTTCGCGATGGCAGCGAAAAAACCTTCGCCGAGCTCAAGGCGCCGCCCAAGGTCGAGTCCGACGACATGATCGCGTCCCATGATGCCTTTGCACTTTCGGTGAACAAGCCGCTGGCGAGTCTTGGCCTGACGGTCGCTTACCGCAGCTATCCGGCGTTCAGGAAAGTGGTGCTGGACAAGGATCACCCGAAAGTGACCCTGGACGACGGTCAGTCCTTCCAGCTCACTGCCCTGGGTGATGGCAGCGCCTCTGTGCGCTTGAGTACGCCGAAAATGTCGACCTTCGTGGTGCAGGGGCTGGACGACGCGGGCAGGGCGCTCTATAGCAACGGCAATAACTCCCGGGCGTTTCCCTCCGACAGCGATATCGCGGCGTTGCATGACTATTACAAAGCGCTGCTGCAGACCAAGGACGATCTCAAGCAGCTCAAGACTGGCCAGGCGGTGCAACAGCAACTGGAGCGCTTGACCGAGGCGCTGGCCGCCCAGGTGGGGCCGTTGAAAAATACCGAGGTCGACTATCAATTCGAGGCCACCCCGCAACGTATCGTCATCCATGTGCTCGATCCGATGGAAGACAGCAGCGTTGAGTTCACCCAGGTCGACAACGTCCTGGCAGCACAAGCGCGGTACATCGCCTTGGACCGCAAGGCCGAGCGCTACGGCTTCATCGACCAGGCCGGCCAGTGGTTGATCAAGCCCCGTTGGGTGCAGGTGCAAGATAGCCAGGTGGCCGATACCTACACGTTGTTTTCCCCGGAAAAGTCCAGCGACCCGGACTCGGACTGGCAGGCGTTGCGCAGCCAGCTCGCCTATTTTCCTGCCGGTAGCAACAAGCTCGTGGACCTGCCGTTCGAAAACATCGCCGAGGCGTTGAGCAATGGCCTGCTGTTGGTGGAGCGTGAAACCAACGGTCCGTATGGGCTCTACGATGCCAGGAGTCACCGTTTCGTATTGCCGATGAAGTTCGTCAACCCCACCGTGACCGACAACCTGTTCATCGCCCGTCTCGGCATGCGAACCGATGTCACGGAAGGCCTGTACGGTGCCTATACCCTGGATGGCAAGCAGATCCTGCCGACGCAATTCTCGGGCATCGAGCACAGCGCGGGTTTGCTCTACGCCAGCTCCGCCGATCGGAGCCGCCAGGATGTTTTCGACCTGGAAGGTAAACGGATCAACCTGCAGGGTGACAACGTGATAGGCCGGTTTGTCGGGCAACAACCGCTGTTGGTGCAGGACGCTAAAAGCAGGAAGTTTGCTTTTATCAATCGCCAGGGGACACGGTTGCCCATCAAGTTACCGTATGACGAGGTGGAACCGTTTTCCAACGGCATGGCGGTGGTCGGACGCGATGGCAGCTATGGCGCCATCGACCTGACGGGCAGATTGCAGGTGCCGCTGGATTACAACCAGATCAACGCGTTCCAGGCCCGGTACGCCGCGGCCATTCGGGCCGGGGGTGGTTCCGGGCTGGTCTTGATCAGTCAGAACAACAAGGTGATCAAGGAACTGGGCTCCTACACCAGCATGAAGGTGCCGGATAACGGCAATGAGGCCCGTTACTACGTGAGGGATCCGAAGAACGATGACGAGTACCTGGTCTATGACGCTGACGGCAATCTTGTGAAGAAAGACGAATAAAAGCTGATGCGTGGCGAGGGAGCAAGCTCTCTCGCCACAGCGGTGCGTCGCTTTTGGAGTCAGAGCTGGCTTATATAGGTCCCCGTCCCCTTGAGGATGTTCTGCAACGTCAGTTCCACTTCCGCCAGGTCCGCCGCATCGGTGTCGTGGGTGATCTCCAGCACATCGTCGCCATTGAGCGCATCGGCATCCGCCGGGGCAATTTCAATTAGCAAGCGGGTAGGGCTGAGCGTGACCTTCACGCCGTCCAGCGTCGAAGGCTCGCCATCGAGGGTGATTTCCAGTTCGTCTTCGTCGGGGTAGCGTGTCATCAGGAACATTTCGCCCTGGGCGCTGTGGCAGCAGAGCATGGCCATGTTGTCTTCTTCGTCGTCGCACGGGTTGGCGATCAGAAGGGCGGTGGTCATTTGCATGGTGATGGCTCCAGGATCGAGTGCACCTGCGGGGTGCGAAAAGTGGATTCTGCCAGCCTGAAGGATTTTCTGCAGGTTTACCGCCTTGGGGTGCCGTTTGGTCCCCAGCCTGCTAGGGTTGTTCGGTGCGCACCGGCGGTTTAGCTTGCCGATGACCGAATATGTCGCAGCGCTGCAAGCAGGCACATTGTCGCACTCGTTAAGCTGCGCAACGGATGTGCACCTGCAAAGACCACCCCGGAGTGGTTTTTGCAGGTGTCCATGACATGAAATTACATGGAAAAGGATGTGACCTGCCGGTCCTGTCCAGCTTCATCCACCTGTCATCCTGTTTCCTCTGCCCGAGAATCAGGAACGGGATGGCCGACAACCCCGCAGGGGTTGCACGCGACGCTTCAATCAATAACAAGCCCAAGCGGAGTACCACAGATGGCGTTCTTCACCGCAGCCAGCAAAGCCGACTTCCAGCACCAACTGCAAGCGGCACTGGCGCAGCACATCAGTGAACAGGCACTGCCACAAGTGGCGCTGTTCGCTGAACAATTCTTCGGCATTATTTCCCTCGATGAACTTACCCAGCGCCGGTTGTCCGACCTTGCCGGCTGCACCCTGTCTGCTTGGCGCCTGCTTGAGCGCTTCGACCACACGCAACCGCAGGTGCGCGTCTACAACCCCGATTACGAACGCCACGGCTGGCAGTCGACCCACACGGCCGTGGAAGTGCTGCACCACGACCTGCCATTCCTGGTGGACTCGGTCCGCACCGAGCTGAACCGTCGTGGCTACAGCATCCATACCCTGCAAACCACCGTGCTGAGCGTGCGTCGCGGCAGCAAGGGCGAGTTGCTGGAAATCCTGCCAAAAGGCACCCAGGGCGACGGCATCCTGCAAGAGTCGTTGATGTACTTGGAGATCGACCGCTGCGCCAACGCCGCCGAACTCAACGTCCTGAGCAAGGAACTTGAGCAAGTGCTGGGCGAAGTGCGCGTGGCCGTGGCTGACTTCGAACCGATGAAAGCCAAGGTCCAGGAAATCCTCGACAGCCTGGACAGCAGCGCCTACGCCATCGACGCTGATGAAAAGAGCGAGATCAAGAGCTTCCTGGAATGGCTGGTGGGTAACCACTTCACCTTCCTGGGCTACGAAGAGTTCGTGGTTCGCGATGAGGCCGATGGTGGCCACATCGAATACAACCCCGATTCGTTCCTCGGCCTGACCAAATTGCTGCGCGCCGGCCTGACCGCCGAAGACCTGCGCATCGAAGACTACGCCGTCAATTACCTGCGCGAACCAACGCCGCTGTCGTTCGCCAAGGCCGCACACCCGAGCCGCGTACACCGTCCGGCCTACCCGGACTACGTGTCGATCCGTGAAATCGACGCCGACGGCAAGGTCATCAAGGAATGCCGCTTCATGGGCCTGTACACCTCTTCGGTGTATGGCGAGAGCGTGCGGGTCATCCCGTACATCCGCCGCAAGGTCGCGGAAATCGAGCGTCGCTCGGGCTTCCAGGCCAAGGCGCACCTGGGCAAGGAACTGGCCCAGGTGGTCGAAGTGCTGCCCCGTGACGACCTGTTCCAGACCCCGGTGGACGAGCTGTTCAGCACCGTCATGTCCATCGTGCAGATCCAGGAACGCAACAAGATCCGCGTGTTCCTGCGCAAAGACCCGTATGGCCGTTTCTGCTACTGCCTGGCCTACGTGCCGCGTGACATCTACTCCACCGAAGTGCGCCAGAAGATCCAGCAAGTGCTGATGGATCGCCTGAAGGCCTCGGACTGCGAGTTCTGGACCTTCTTCTCCGAATCCGTGTTGGCCCGCGTGCAGTTGATCCTGCGAGTGGACCCGAAGAACCGTCTCGACATCGATCCGGTCTTGCTGGAAAAAGAAGTCGTGCAGGCCTGCCGCAGCTGGAAGGACGACTACGCCAGCCTGGTGGTCGAAAGCTTCGGCGAAGCCCAGGGCACCAACGTGCTGTCGGATTTCCCGAAAGGCTTCCCGGCCGGCTACCGCGAGCGCTTTGCCGCGCATTCGGCCGTGGTCGACATGCAGCACCTGCTGAGCCTGAACGAAAAAAACCCGCTGGTCATGAGCTTCTACCAACCGCTGGGCCAGGTCTCCGGCCAGCGTGAGCTGCACTGCAAGCTGTATCACGCCGACACGCCGCTGGCGTTGTCCGACGTGCTGCCGATCCTGGAAAACCTCGGCCTGCGCGTGCTGGGCGAGTTCCCGTACCGCCTGCGCCACACCAACGGCCGCGAGTTCTGGATTCATGATTTCGCGTTCACCGCCGCCGAAGGCCTGGACCTGGATATCCAGCAACTCAACGACACCTTGCAGGACGCCTTCGTCCACATCGTGCGTGGCGATGCCGAGAACGATGCGTTCAACCGCCTGGTACTGACCGCCGGCCTGCCATGGCGCGACGTGGCGCTGCTGCGTGCCTATGCCCGTTACCTGAAGCAGATCCGCCTGGGCTTCGACCTGGGTTACATCGCCAGCACCCTGAACAACCACACCGACATCGCTCGCGAGTTGACCCGGTTGTTCAAGACCCGCTTCTACCTGGCGCGCAAACTCACTGGCGATGACCTGGAAGACAAGCAGCTGCGCCTGGAGCAAGCGATTCTCTCGGCCCTGGACGACGTCCAGGTGCTCAACGAAGACCGCATCCTGCGTCGCTACCTGGACCTGATCAAGGCCACCCTGCGGACCAACTTCTACCAGACCGACGCCAACGGCCAGAACAAGTCCTACTTCAGCTTCAAGTTCAACCCGCACCTGATCCCGGAACTGCCGAAACCGGTGCCCAAGTTCGAGATCTTCGTCTACTCGCCACGGGTTGAAGGCGTGCACCTGCGCTTCGGCAACGTTGCCCGCGGCGGCCTGCGCTGGTCCGACCGTGAAGAAGACTACCGCACCGAAGTGCTGGGCCTGGTAAAAGCCCAGCAAGTGAAGAACTCGGTGATCGTGCCGGTGGGCGCCAAGGGTGGTTTCCTGCCACGTCGCCTGCCGTTGGGCGGCAGCCGGGACGAGATCGCGGCCGAGGGCATCGCCTGCTACCGCATCTTCATCTCGGGCCTGTTGGACATCACCGACAACCTGAAGGACGGCGCGCTGGTACCGCCGGCCAACGTCGTGCGTCATGACGACGATGACCCGTACCTGGTGGTGGCGGCGGACAAGGGCACTGCGACCTTCTCCGACATCGCCAACGGCATCGCCATCGACTATGGCTTCTGGCTGGGCGATGCGTTCGCCTCCGGCGGTTCGGCTGGCTACGACCACAAGAAAATGGGCATCACCGCCAAGGGCGCGTGGGTCGGCGTGCAGCGCCACTTCCGCGAGCGCGGCATCAATGTCCAGGAAGACAGCATCACCGTGGTGGGCGTTGGCGACATGGCCGGCGACGTGTTCGGCAACGGCTTGTTGATGTCCGACAAGCTGCAACTGGTCGCGGCCTTCAACCACCTGCACATCTTCATCGACCCGAACCCGGAGCCGGCCAGCAGCTTTGCCGAGCGCCAGCGCCTGTTCGACCTGCCGCGTTCGGCCTGGAGCGACTACGACGCCAGCATCATGTCCGAAGGCGGCGGTATCTTCTCGCGCAGCGCGAAAAGCATCGCCATCTCGCCACAGATGAAAGAACGCTTCGACATCAAGGCCGACAAGCTGACCCCGACCGAGCTGCTCAACGCCTTGCTCAAGGCGCCAGTGGATCTGTTGTGGAACGGCGGTATCGGCACCTACGTCAAGGCCAGCACTGAAAGCCACGCCGATGTCGGCGACAAGGCCAACGATGCACTGCGCGTGAACGGCAACGAACTGCGCTGCAAGGTCGTGGGCGAGGGCGGCAACCTGGGCATGACCCAACTGGGTCGCGTCGAGTTCGGCCTCAATGGCGGCGGTTCCAACACCGACTTCATCGACAACGCGGGCGGCGTGGACTGCTCCGACCACGAAGTGAACATCAAGATCCTGCTCAACGAAGTGGTGCAGGCCGGCGACATGACCGATAAGCAACGCAACCAGTTGCTGGCGAGCATGACCGACGAAGTCGGTAGCCTGGTGTTGGGCAACAACTACAAGCAGACCCAGGCCCTGTCCCTGGCGGCGCGCCGTGCCTTCGTGCGGATCGCCGAATACAAGCGCCTGATGAACGATCTGGAAGGCCGCGGCAAGCTGGATCGCGCCATCGAGTTCCTGCCGGCTGAAGAGGCGATCAACGAGCGCGTCGCGGCAGGCCATGGCCTGACCCGTGCCGAACTGTCGGTGCTGATCTCCTACAGCAAGATCGACCTCAAGGAAGCGCTGCTCAACTCCCTGGTACCGGACGACGATTACCTGACCCGTGACATGGAGACGGCTTTCCCGCCGACGCTGGTGAGCCAGTTCTCCGAGGCCATGCGTCGCCATCGCCTCAAGCGCGAGATCGTCAGCACCCAGATCGCCAACGACCTGGTCAACCACATGGGCATCACCTTCGTTCAGCGGCTCAAGGAGTCGACGGGCATGAGCCCGGCGAACGTGGCGGGTGCGTATGTCATCGTTCGGGATATCTTCCACCTCCCGCACTGGTTCCGTCAGATCGAAGCCCTGGACCACCAGGTCTCGGCCGACGTGCAACTGGAGCTGATGGACGAGTTGATGCGCCTGGGTCGTCGCGCCACGCGCTGGTTCCTGCGCAGCCGCCGCAACGAGCAGAACGCTGCCCGTGACGTCGCGCACTTCGGTCCGCACCTGGCCGCGTTGGGCCTCAAGCTCGACGAACTGCTGGAAGGTCCGACCCGCGAAGGCTGGCAGACCCGCTACCAGGCCTACGTGGCCGCTGGTGTGCCGGAACTGCTGGCGCGCATGGTTGCCGGCACCACGCACCTGTACACCTTGTTGCCGATCATCGAGGCGGCCGACGTCACTGGCCAGAACGCCGCCGATGTGGCCAAGGCTTACTTCGCCGTGGGCAGCGCCCTGGACATCACCTGGTACCTGCAACAGATCAGCGCACTGCCGGTGGAAAACAACTGGCAGGCACTGGCCCGTGAAGCGTTCCGTGATGATGTCGACTGGCAACAGCGGGCGATCACCATCTCGGTCCTGCAAGAGGGCGATGGCGCCCAGGACGTGGAAACTCGCCTGGCACTGTGGCTGGAGCAGCACCACGAAATGGTCGAGCGCTGGCGTGCCATGCTGGTGGACATCCGTGCTGCCAGCGGTACCGACTACGCCATGTACGCGGTCGCCAACCGCGAGCTGTTGGACGTGGCAATGAGCGGTCAGGCGGTCGTGACGGCCAACTGATCCGGCGTTGAATGAAAAAGCCCCGCATTGAGAGATGCGGGGCTTTTTTTGTCTTGATGCCCAGTTCGGCTTGAAATGGAGACATTGTGGGAGCGGGCTTGCTCGCGAAGGCGGTGTATCAGCCAACAACGCTTCGACTGATGCACCGCCTTCGCGAGCAAGCCCGCTCCCACAGGAGGATCGCGTTTTGGCGGCTCAGTTTTTCAGCGGTATCAACACCGCCTCATCCTCACCCATCACCATGAACACCAGCAGTTTCGCCGGTTGGCTCGCGCTGGCGTTTTTCGACACCAGGTGCTCGGACCCCGCCGCTTCATACCAGAACTCTCCAGCCTTGTAGGTCTTCGCCGGTTCACCCTTGACCTGGGAAGTGATGGCGCCTTCCAGTACGTAGGCCATGGCTGTGCCCTCATGCTTATGGGCAATGGACGCTTGGCCGGGTGCATAGTTGACAGTCAGCATCATGGTTTTTTTACCTGGAACGTTTTTCAGCAATTGCTCCTGCAGCACCGTGACCTTTTCCGAAGGCGCGGCTTCGTGGGCGTAGGTCTGGGTCATGGGCAGCAGGCTGAGGGCGGCGATCAGACAGAGTGTTTTCATGAAGGTAGGGCCTGTGTGGTTTCGAGTGATTTCGCGCTGTCGCGGCGATGGATTCACCCTAAGCCCCACGGTAGGACAAGCAAACGTCCAATCTTTCGGAAGGTGGATAGACCAATACCGCGATCCATCCAGTTTGAAAGGTAACCCTCTGTAGGAGCTGCCGAAGGCTGCGATCTTTTGATCTTTCGCTTGAGACTCAATTGGATTGGGCAAGATCGCAGCCTCGTTGCACTCGGCAGCTCCTACAGCCGCGGGGTGTCAGCTGTTGAAGTCGACGCTTCGGGCCAGGCGGTTGTCGATCAGGCTGATGAAGCCTTGCACTTCCGGGCAGTTGAAGTGGGCTTGCATGGCCGCTTCCGACTGCCAGCGGGCGCTGACGCTCCAGCGGTCGCCATCCTCCGGGCAACGGTCGACCAGGTAGGCATCGCAGCCCGGCTGGGCACGCAGGGTCTCGACGATTTGCTGCAATTGCCGGCCCAGTTCTTCCGAGCGACCGGCGGCGGCTTGCACCTGTACGGTATTGATCACTTGGCGAGACATTGTTCAGGCTCCTGAATCAAGTCGCAGGGGGTTGCTCAATATCAATGACACCCGTGCAGGATAGGCCCGTCGGCGCGAGGCTCAAACAGCCAATGGGCAGATAAATGCCCAGTCCAATCTTCAGGCCACCTGCTGGAGAATGTCGCGCAAACGGTCGAGGGCGATGTCGATGTCCAGGGTTTCGATCGCGCCGAAACCGAAGAACAGGCCCGGCCGCACCGGGGCCTCGTTGAAAAAGCCATCAAGGCTGTAGAGCCCGACTTCGGCTTTTTTCGCCAGTTCGATCACCAGCGCCAGGTCCATGGGGACCTTGCACAACACCGCCATATGAAAGCCCGCGGTGGTGGGCACGGCCTCGAACCAGGGCGACAAGTCCCCGGCCATGCGTGCCAGGATTCGCTCGCGACGACCGGCATACAGGGTGTGGCAGCGGCGGATGTGCTTGAGCAGGCAGCCCTCGGCGATGAACTTCGCCAGCGCCCACTGAGGCAGGGTCGAGGTGTGCTGGTCTGTGAGGCGCTTGGCCAGGATCACCGCTTCAAGAATCGCTGGTGGCAGGATCGCATAGCCGAGCCGCAGTTCCGGCAACAAGGTCTTGGAGAAGGTGCCGACGTACGCCACGATCCCGCGCTCATCCAGGCTCTGCAACGAATCGGCGGGCCGGCCTTCGTAGCGGAATTCGCTGTCGTAGTCGTCTTCGATGATGATCGCCCCCAGCTCATAGGCCCGCGCCAGCAGGGCCTCGCGGCGGGCCTGGCTCATGGGCATGCCCAAGGGAAACTGGTGGGAGGGCGTCACATAAATCAACCGCGTGCCATCGGGGATCAGGTCGACCCGCATGCCTTGCTCGTCCACTGGCACCCCGGCCACCGTGGCGCCCTGGGAGCCGAACAACAACCGCGCCGGCGGATAGCCCGGATCCTCCATGGCCACCAGGCTGCCGGGACGGGTCAACACCCGCGAGATCAGGTCCAGGGCCTGCTGCGCGCCGTTGCAGACCACCACGTCTTCATCCTGGCAATTGACCCCGCGGGAAAACGCGATGTGCCGGGCAATGGCATTGCGCAGCGACGGCAGGCCTTCGGGCTGGCTGTAGAAGCCCTTGGCACTGGCGATCTGGCGCAGCGCGTGGGCCGTGCAGCGCCGCCAGTCGTCCAGCGGAAACTGGCCCTTGCCGGTGGCGCCACCGATGAAGTCGTAGCGCAACGCCCCTTCGAGGGTGGGATGGCGCATCAGGTCGGGCATGGTGCGCCAGGCCTCGACGACGTCGGCACCGGCCAGCTCGCGGTGGCTCTGCTTGCGTACGATCCTGGCCGGCCGCGCGTTGACGTAGGTGCCTTTGCCGATGATACCGGTGAGGAAATTTTCGTAGGTCAGTTGGGCGTAGGTGTCGGAGACGGTCTTGCGCGAGACCCCCAGTTGTTCGGCCAGCAGGCGGCTGGGCGGCAGTTGCGTACCGGCCGCCAGGCGACCGCTTTCGATGGCGCTGCGCAATTGTTGATACAACTGGCTCGACAGGTCCTTGCGGCCGTTGATGACAACATGAAGTTCCATACCCGCAAGCTCCTGGGCGATTGTTGGCGGCCAGCGTCAAAGGCGCAAGATTACCCGCATTGTGCGACTGCATAGAAGTTGCGTGGGGAAAATCCCGCCCATTGGACTTGCCTCCGGTTTTTTCGCCGAATTGGACCTGTCATTGCCCAGTCCCAGGGCCTACCGTGAAGGTCTCGAATGCCACGGAGCCCGCCATGAGCCCGCGTCTGGACTACTACACTGCATCGCCTGGGGCGATGAAAGCCATGATCGGCCTGGAAGCCCTGACCAGTCGCCTGAGTATCGAACCGGCGTTGCTGCACCTGATCAAGATCCGCGCTTCGCAACTCAATGGCTGTGCCTTCTGCACTGACATGCATTCGGTGGAGGCACGACGCCAGGGCGAGACCGAGCGTCGGCTCTACGCGGTGGCGGTGTGGCGCGACAGCGGTTTTTTCACGCCCCGCGAACGCGCCGCCCTGGCCTGGACCGAGGCGGTGACGCTGTTGGCTGAGAGCCAGGTACCGGACGACGTCTATGCCCAGGCCCGGGCCTGCTTCAGCGAGGAGGAACTGGTGGACCTGACCCTGGCGATCAGCACCATCAACAGCTGGAACCGGCTGGCGGTGAGTTTTCGCCAGAGTCCGGGTGGCTGATCCGCGAAAGCCAACTGTGGGAGCAAGGCTTGCCCGCGATGAACGATGATGAGGTGAATCTGGCGGACCGTGTCGCCTGGATCGCGAGCAAGCTTTGCTCCCACAGAGCAGGTCTGTCGTTTGCCTCTATTTATTTCCATTGGGCAGCGGCGAATTGCTGGCCGGAGCCGGCGGCCGCTGGGGCTTGACCGAAGTGCCAAATGTATTGCCCATGCGCACGCCAGTGGCCGCCGGGGTTGCCAGGCCGATGCTGTTCGGCGCGCGTTCGTTGACGGGCACATTCATGGCGTCCTGGGCCCGTTGCGTGGCTGTTGCAGCCTGCGGGTCGTTGCCCATCTGCCGGCTCAGGCAGTTGTAGTCGGGGGTCTTGTAGCCACCGACGGTCACCTCGATACACGCCGGCGCCTCTTCGCCCTGGGCCCAGGGCAGGGCCATGAGCAGGCCGAGGCCTGCTGTCATACGCATCCACTGTTTCATCATCGACCTCCTGGCCCGTCACACCGGACGGTTCGCTGTCAGGGCATCAGTCTAGTGCGGCCCGGGGGATTTGTATCAGTTGTCATACGACATTCATAAACTCCCCTCAGGATGACGGTTTTCAACGGATACGTCAGTCGTGCAGCAAGGCAGAGCCGGGGGCGGACGCGGACGTGGATTGACCAGGGCGCCCTTGGGCTGGCTGACGCTGTTGTTGTGTCTGCTGGCCGGGCCGATCCAGGCAGCCGGCCTGGTGGACCTGGATATCGCGCCCCAGGAACTGACCACGGCGCTGGAGCAGTTCAGCCGGGCGACGGGCATGGCGGTGCTGGTGGACCACCCGTTGTCGAGCCAGCGTCATACGCTGGGTGTCCAGGGGCAGTTCACACCTTCCGAAGGGTTGAGGGTGTTGCTCAGCGGCACCGGGTTGGCGGCGCACTATGCCCGGGCGGATGCGTTCACGTTGCAGCCGGTGCGGGTCCGCGAAGTGCCGCTGCCTCCCGGCGTCACCCCAGGCTTGAGTGACAGCAACTACGCGGCAGCGATCCAGGCGGTCATCCAGCGCAATTTGTGTCGTTCACCGTTGACCCGCCCAGGCAGTTTCCGGGCGGTGCTGCAAGTGTGGATCGGCCGGGACGGCGTGGTCCAGCACAGCCGCCTGGTCAGTTCCACAGGCGACGTGATGCGGGACAAGGCCTTGGTCAACAGTTTGCAAAACCTCAGGATCGACCGCCCGGCGCCCAGCTCGTTGCGCCAGCCGGTGACCCTGCTTTTGTTACCCGACTCATCAGGAAGAAGCATGGAATGCATAGCAGGGGAAGGGGTGTCCGGGCAATGAAAGACTCCGGTCGCAGCCCGCTGGTGAAGTTGTTCCTCACCTCGTATGAGGATTTCAAGGTGCGCCTGCGCAGACGCCTGGGCTCCGAGGAACTGGCCAACGATGTGTTGCATGAAACCTACCTGCGGGTCGATCGCATGGTCGATACCCAGGAGATTGCCCAGCCCAACGCTTATTTGTACCGCATGGCCCTGAACATCGCCGCCGACCGCCGGCAGGCCGATGCACGCCTGCTCACCGGCGATGAAATCGAGGAATTGCTGCAGGTCTCGGATGAAGCGCTGGATCCGGCTCGCGTGGTGGGTGGGCAGAAGGAGCTGCAGACCCTGCTCAAGGCCTTGTATGAACTGCCGGCGCGCCGTCGCAAGATATTCATCGCCGCACGCCTGGAAGAAGCGCCGCACCTGGAAATCTCCCAGCGCTTCGGTATTTCCACGCGCATGGTGGAGAAGGAAATCAAGGCGGCACTGGGGCACTGCGCCCTGCGCCTGGAAAGAAAAGTCATTCAGCGGTTCGGTCCCGGCGCGGGAAAACCGTCTTGAGAGTAGAGACCCGACCCTTTCGTGAGTGTGTGTGCGCTTGAACATCTTCAGCATCGCTTCCCCTGACGCCACGCCCCAGGCCCGATTGGCCAGCGAGGCCCGAGATTGGCTGATCCTGCTGACCTCGGGGCGCGCCACCGTGGCCGATGCCCGGGCCTTGCGCCAGTGGTGCGGGCAAAGCCCCGAACATGCCCGGGCCTTCGAACAGGCCAAGGCGCTGTGGCAGGGGCTGCAACCTGCCGTCGCGGCGGTGCAGGCGCCCCGGCATTTCGGTCGCCGGGCGTTGTTGGGTGGCGCCATCGCGGCTTCGGCGGCTTTGCTGTTGATCCGCGCCACGGTGCCCGGTGGTGTTTCCGGGTTGGGAGCCGACTACGTCACCGACGTCGGCGAACAGCGCCGAGTGGAATTGGCCGAGGGCGTCAGCTTGGAGCTCAACACCCAGACCCGCCTCAGCCGCCACGCGCTGGCCGATGGCGGACAAGGACTGGAGTTGCTCAGCGGCGAGATTGAAGTGCAGGGGCGTAGTGCGCAGGTGGTCAGCGTCCAGGCCGGTGCCGGCTGGATCAGCGCCGCCCGAGCACGCTTCAACATCCGCTACACCGACCAGAGCGTTTGCGCGACCTGCCTGGAGGGTGTGGTGCAGGTCGAGGTGCAAGGCCAGCGGTTTCGCCTGGAACCGGGCATGCAACTGACGTACGATCCTGGCCGAGTGGGTGCTCCCAAGCGTGCCGATGTGTCGGCAGCGATTGCCTGGCGTGAGCAGGTCCTGGTGTTCAACGACGCGACCCTGGCCAGTGTCATTGATGAGATCAACCGCTATCGGCCAGGCATGTTGCTGCTACTCAACCGCGAACTGGGCCAGCGCAAGGTCCAGGCGCGGTTTCGCCTCGACCAACTGGCGGGCGTAGCGCTGTTGATCCGCGATGCCTACGGCGCCAAATGCACCGAATTGCCGGGTGGGGTGGTGGTGCTGAGCTGAGTCCCGTGGTGCCTGGGCGGCCCTCTTCGCGAGCTGGCTCGCTCCCACAAGGGGATTAGTGGCGGGCTCACCATCTGAGAACACCCGGAGATCCTGTGGGAGCGGGCTTGCTCGCGAAGGCGGCATAACAGTCGACATTGATATTGAGCCTACAGGCCTCTTCGCGAGCAAGCCCGCTCCCACATGGGGGGGGTATTCGCTCGGCTTACTCCAACGGCCCCAGCACCTGTCGATATTTCTCTACGCCCTGAGGTGTCTGGCGGGTCAGGCTGATTTCGATGCCCATCGGGTTTTCCTGGCGGTTGCCGCTGAGTTTGCGCCAGCCTTTTTCCTTGTCCCAGAACCGCAGTCCGGCGTCGCTGACGTCACTGAGCACCGCCACGCCCGGGCCGGGTGCGGGCAGTGGGTAGCGACTGCGGGCCTGGCCTTGGGCGCGGTAAAGCGTGTCGCCCTTGATCCACCAGCGTACCCGTTGCAACTCGCCCTCCTGGGCCGCCGCCACGCGGATCACGTCCAGGCGCAAACCCCGGCCTTCGGTGCTGCGCACGGTGAGGGCGGGCGGGGCCGTCGAGGGCTCGTCGTCGACGCCGGGTTTTACCGGTTCGCTCAGTTCGATGCTGGCGCGCAGGGCGACGTCGCGCTCCAGTTGGTTCAAGACCCGCAGCAGCGCTTCGGTCTGTTCGGTACTGGCCTGCAAGTGGCTGTCGGCACGGGTCACGCTGTCCAGCCCGCGCCAGGCAATCAGGCTGACCACCGCCATCAGCAGGATCGCCACCATCACCTCCAACAAGGTGAAGCCTGTCTGCCGGGCGCTCATTGGAGTTGCACCCGTCCGGCGGCGCTGCGTTGCACATTGAGGCTGTTCTGGCCGTCCGACAGGCGGATCTGCAAGGGCTCGCCGAGCCATTCGGCATTCAGCACCACCTTCTGCCTGGGCTCCACGCGAACCTCCATCGACGGGCTCTGCCAACGACGTGGATGCAGTTGCGGGTCATCCTCGAAGCGATCGAGCCCGGCGCCCTGATCGATGCGGCGACTGAAGCCAAAACCCTTGGCGTCCCAGCGCCAGGTAATCGGTCGCCCGTCGGTGCGGGCTTCGGTCTGGGCCAGTTGCAACAGTTGCACCAGCCGTTCGCCATCCTGACGCAGCAACTTCAATGGGTCCGGCTTGATGCTCAGGCTCACGGCGGCGCTGGCGATGCCGATGATCACCAACACCACCATCAGTTCGATCAGGGTGAAACCGCGTTGCTTGCCCCGGGTCATAGCGCGCTCCTTTGCGTGCGGACCATCCTGCACGGTGAAGATGATAGGGATGTGAAATAAAACGGAGAGAATTGGCGCGTACGCTGGACGCTGGAACCCAAAAAAGGAGATTCAGGCCATGGCGTTCATCGAGCGTGTGTCCCCGGCGCAAATCGTCCAGGCCGTGGGGTTGTTGGCGGCGTTGGCCGGGGTGGCGACCTGGTCTTCGCTGTTGCTCACGTCGGCCGAGTCGCGCACGCCGGATGTCGCCCCGCAACGCATGGCCGAGCGCTCCGATAACCCGGCGCTGCAATGGTTCTCCAACCAGCCGGCAGCGGTGGACATCAAGGTCAGCGGTGTGATGGCTGGCACGCACACGCCCGTGGCGATCCTCAGTCTCAACGATGGACCGCCGCGCAGTTTCCTGGTCGGTGAACGGGTGGCCCAAGGGATACGGTTGGTGGCGATCGAAGCGCAGGCGGTGGTCATCGAACGTGGCGATGAGCAGACCCGGTTGGTCCTGGCTCGGTTGCCGGATTCGGTGAGTTTGCCGTCGCTGTGGGAGCAAGGCTTGCCCGCGATGAAGACGACTCAGTCTCCGGGGAAATGAGGCGCCTGCATCGCGGGCAAGCCTTGCTCCCACAGCGGGGATAAATCCCCTCGCCACAGGTGATGTGTGCATCCACGCTTATTCAAGGTTTCTCTCGGCTGACCCACGTCTCCAAGCGAGCCAACGGCGGTGCTTCGCGACTGCGGTCCGACACGCTCAGTTCAACCCGCAGCAGCCGGCCATTTTCCGCCGGGCGCAGGGTCTGTTCGCAGCGCAGCAACAGTCGTCCCTGGTCGCACTCGAACACTTTCGAGCCTTGGGCAAAACGGCCTTCCAGACGTAACTGCGCGAGTTGGCTGCGGGCGGCCAGCAGGGCGATGGATTTGTCGCGCAGCAGGCCGTTGCTCTGGGTCATCACCGCAGCCACGCGCACCGCTGCCGACATGGCCACGGCGATGATCGCCAGGGCCACCAACACTTCGATCAGGGTGAAGCCGGCTTGCGGAGCAGGGCGTGGCATGGCGCGGGCTCGGGGGCGAGGGCAGCCTTCAAGGTTAGCCCGCGTTCGTGACCGATTGACGACGTAAGCTCCAGAGCAATTTCAATATCACTGACATATTTTCTTGCAACACTGCGCCTCGAATCGAATCCAGCGAAGGACCGTCGAGATGCAGATCGCCCGTTACAACGCCCGTCCCCAAGGCCCTCGCGGGCAGCGGGGTTTCACCCTGATCGAAATCATGGTTGTGGTGGTGATCCTCGGCATCCTGGCGGCGATGGTGGTGCCCAAGGTGCTCGACCGTCCCGACCAGGCGCGGGCAACGGCGGCGAAACAGGACATTGGCGGCCTGATGCAAGCCTTGAAGCTTTATCGCTTGGACCACGGCAGTTACCCGAGCATGAACCAGGGCCTCAAGGTGTTGGTGGAGAAGCCGGCCGATGCGAAAAACAGCACCTGGCGTTCCTATCTCGAGCGCCTGCCCAACGACCCCTGGGGCCGTCCTTATAACTACCTCAACCCCGGTGCCAATGGCGAAGTCGATATCTTTTCCCTGGGGGCCGACGGCCAGCCTGACGGCGACGGCGTGAATGCCGACATTGGCTCCTGGCAGTTGTAAGGGGCGTGATGCAAACGGATTCGCCCCTTGCGGCGAAGCAGCGCGGCATGGCGGTCATCAGTGCCTTGCTGATCGCCGCTGTGGTGGCGGTGATCGCGGGCGGCATGCTGACCCGCCAGACCCTGTTCACCCGCAGCCTGGAGGCCGAGCAGTTGCGCGTCCAGGGCTCGGCGCGGTTGCAGGGCGGCCTGCAACTGAGTCGCCAGTTGCTCTGGGACGCCCGCCAGCGCGATCCGCTGACGCGCTTCGGCCAACCCTGGGCCAAACCTATCGTGATGCCGGGTTCGGGCCAGATCGACACGCCGTTCGAAGGCCAGCTGGAAGATGAACAAGGCAAGTTCAACCTGCGCAACCTCGTCGCCAATGAACGTGTGGATGAAGAACAAGTGCGCGCCTTCGAACGCTTGTGCGAGCAGCTTGGTGTGGCCGCGACGGTCCGTACGCGCATCGTCGAAAGGGTCGTCGAGGCTTATCCGCGCCTGTTGAATCCGCGGCGGGCGGACCAAGCGCCGAAGGCCAATACCTTCGACAGCGGCCGGGACACCTCGCCGCAGGCCGACAACACGCCGCTGGCACCGACGCGCCCGATGCTGCGCACCTTGCAAGACCTGCGCAGCGTCAAGGGCGTCAATGTGCGGTTGCTGGAAACACTGGCGCCTTACGTGACGATCCTGCCGACCAACACCTGGCTTAATGGCAACACCGCCAGCGCCCCGGTGCTGGCCGCCTACGTGCCGGGGCTGTCGCTGCAACGGGCCGAGGCACTGGTCCGGGAGCGTGATGGCGGCCACTGGTTTATCAATCGCGGGGATTTCGTCAATCGCCTGCGCATGCCGGAGCTGGACGCCGCCAGCGTCAAGGTCGGCATCACCAGCGACTGGTTCCGCCTGCGAGGCCAGGCACGCAGCGGACAACGGCGGGTCGAACTGGAGGCGTTGCTGCAACGCACCCAGGACCGCTTGCCCCAGGTGATCTGGTCAAGGGTGGGCGTATGACGCGCTTGCGCATCGCCCTGGCGCCGCTGGGCAGCCTGGATCTCGACAGCGAGGTGGCATTTGCCTGGCTGGATCGCCAGGGCCAGGTTCGCGAGCAGGGCCGCAGCAGCCTGCGGGGGTTGGGCCAAGGCGGTAAGACTATTTCGGTGGAATGCTTCCTTCATCCGCGTGACAGCTTGTTGACCCGCCTGGAGTTGCCGTTGTTGCCAGCGGCCAGGATCACCGCGGCTGTGACGTGCGCGGCCCAGGCCCTGATGCTCGGTGCCAGTGAACACATGCAGGTGGCCCACAGTCCGCGTGACCTTGACGGGCAGGTGCAGATCGCCTGGCTGGACCGTGAATCCCTCGCCAACCTGGGCCGGCTTGTGCACCAGGCTGGCATGAAGCTGCGCGGCCTCTATCCGGCGGCCTACGCCTTGCCGGTGCTGTCGGGGCCGGTGGCCTGCATCGAAGACGACCATCTGCTGGTGCGCCATGGCCTGCAGCACGCCGTGGTGCAACCGTTGCAGGAGGACGCGCTGGACGAGTGGTTGCTGGAAACAGGGCCCGGGTTGCACTGGGTGGGCGAGGCGCCGCCGCAACCTTCGATCAGCACCTTGGCCGAAACCCAACGCTGGATGGGCCCTGCGCCAGGCTGGGGGCTGCATGCCGGCCTTGCACGCAACGCCGTCGAGCGCGGCGGTTGGGGCCGGGCGGTGGCGATCTGCGCGACAGCGCTGGTGGTGTGGGTGGTTGGGCTGAACCTCTACGCCGCCCGTGAAGCGGCTCAGGGTCAACGGCTCAAGGCGCAGATGAGCCAGCGGGTGAAGCAGGCGTTTCCCGAGTTGCCGGTGATCCTCAACCCGCTGCAACAGGCGCGTCAGCAAATCGCTGCGCGCCAGAGCGGTGCGGCGACCGACCCGGCCCAACGCTTTGCCAGCCTGGTGCAACAGGCGGGCAGCGCCATGCCGTTCATGAGCGGTAATGTCCAGGCGCTGGTGTTCGAGAACGGTGAGTTGCGCCTGAATGTCGTGACCGAGGCGCAGAAAACCACCGCTGAAGAGGATTGGAAAATCCCCCTGGCCCAGGCCGGCATCGACGTCGCCGCCATCGATCAGGGCTGGACCCTGCGTGTGGCACCAGCCGGCCAGGGCAGCCAGGACACCCCCGACGAAACCCCGGACGCCGATGATGAATAAGCATTCTCTGGCACTGGCGTGGGGGCGTTGGCAAGCCTATCGCACGCGTTTGCGCACGTTCTGGCAGGGGCTGGCGGTGCGCGAACAGGCCGCCGTGGCCCTGGCTGCGCTGGTGTTGGGCGGCTGCCTGGTCTGGCTCGCACTGATCCAGCCGCCGCTCAAGACCATCGCCTACTGGCAAGCCGAAACCCCGAAGCTGCGTTCACAGACCGAAGCCCTCGAAGTGCTGTTGCGTGACGTCGCTGGGCCTGTACCCGACCAGCCCCTTGAAACCGCCTTGCGCCAGAGCCTGGACGCCAGTGGTTTGAGCCAGCACTACCAATTGCAAACGCCCGACGCCGAGCGGCCCAAGGCTTGGCAGCTCACGTTCGACAAGGCTCCGGCAGAGGCGGTGATCAGCTGGCTATTGGGCAACCCACGGCAATTCTCCCTGGAAGTGATTGAGGCCCGTTTACAGCGCACCGCCCTTGCCAATCCCGACAACCACGACAACGACAACACCGCCGGCACACTGTCCGGAACCGTTCGCATGGATCAGGCGCAAGGCGCTAAGGAAGCTTCATGAAAGGGGTCAGATACCCACGTCATTGGCGCAAGGCTGCACCGCTGTTGTTGCTCGCGTTGAGTGCGTGCAACAGCACGCCACCCGCGTCGCAGCCACCGTTGCTGGTGGACAGTGAGTTGGGCATTCCGTTGGGGAGTACCCAACGCAGCGGCGATGCATTGCTCGATCGCCAGCGAGCCCAGGACCTGCGTGAACATAAGCCCGCGGTGCGGCATCAGGTCGACCTCACCGCTCGCGCTCGCGAGCCGCGCAGCAATGCGCCGGCGCGTACGCCTTTGGGCGATCAACCGGTGACGCTGAATTTCGTCGAGGCGGATATCCAGGCGGTGGTGCGGGCCTTGTCCCGTTCCACCGGCCAGCAGTTTCTGGTGGACCCGCGGGTCAAGGGCAACCTGACGCTGGTGTCCGAAGGCCAGGTGCCGGCCCACCAGGCTTACGACATGCTGCTGGCCGCGCTGCGCATGCAAGGCTTCAGCGTGGTCGACGTCGGCGGCGTGGCCCAGGTGGTGCCGGAGGCCGATGCCAAGCTGCTGGGTGGGCCGATCTACAGCGCCGACAAACCGGCCGGCAACGGCATGCTCACCCGCACCTTTCGCCTGCAATACGAAAACGCCGTGAACCTGATCCCGGTGCTGCGCCCGATCGTGTCGCCGAACAACCCGATCAATGCCTACCCGGGCAACAACACCATTGTCGTCACCGATTACGCCGAAAACCTGTCGCGGGTGGCGCAGCTCATTGAAGGCATCGACACCCCCAGCGCCATCGACACCGACGTGGTACCGATCCACAACGGCATCGCGGTCGACATCGCGCAAATGGTCTCTGACCTGCTGGAAACCCAGGGCGGCGACCAGACCCAGAAGATCAACGTGATCGGCGACCCGCGCTCCAACTCCATCATCATCCGCGCCGGCAGCCCCGAGCGCACGGAGCTGGCGCGTAACCTGATCTACAAGCTCGACAACGCCCAGAACAACCCGAGCAACCTGCATGTGGTGTACCTGCGCAACGCCCAGGCCGGCAAACTGGCCCAGGCCCTGCGCGGCTTGCTCACCGGGGAAAGCGAAGGCGAGGGCAACGACAACTCGCGCTCGGTGCTCAGTGGCATGGGCGCCAGCACCAACGGCCAGAGCGGGCAGGGCAGCAGTGGCGATGGCACCAGCACCACCAGCGGCAGTGCTTCGACCAGCGGCAATGGCTACGCCCAGGGCAGCAACGGCGCGACTTCCGCTTCGACGAAAAACGAACAGAGCACTGCCTTCAGCGCTGGCGGCGTGACCATCCAGGCCGACGCCACCACCAACACCTTGCTGATCTCCGCGCCGGACCCGCTGTACCGCAACCTGCGGGAAGTCATCGATATGCTGGACCAGCGCCGGGCCCAGGTGGTGATCGAGAGCCTGATCGTCGAGGTCGGCGAGGACGACGCCAGCGAATTCGGCGTGCAATGGCAGACCGGCAACCTCGGTGGCAGCGGCGTGATCGGCGGGGTCAATCTCGGCGGCACGGCGCTCAACCTCAACGGCAAGACCAGCATCGATGTGTTGCCCCAGGGCCTGAACCTCGGCCTGGTCAATGGCACGGTGGACATTCCCGGCATCGGCAAGATCCTCGACCTCAAGGTTCTGGCCCGGGCCTTGAAGAGCAAGGGCGGCACCAACGTGCTGTCGACGCCGAACCTGCTGACCCTGGACAACGAAGCGGCGAGCATTTTCGTCGGCCAGACCATCCCCTTCGTCAGCGGCAGCTATGTCACCGGCGGCGGTGGTACTAGCAACAACCCGTTCCAGACCGTGACCCGTGAGGAAGTGGGTTTGAAGCTCAATGTCCGGCCGCAGATTTCCGAAGGCGGGACGGTCAAGCTCGACATCTATCAGGAAGTCAGCAGCGTCGACAATCGCGCCTCGAGCACTACGGGCATCGTCACCAACAAGCGCGCCATCGACACCAGCATCCTGCTCGACGACGGGCAGATCATGGTCCTTGGCGGGCTGTTGCAGGATGGCTACAGCCAGAGCAATGACGCGGTGCCGTGGCTGTCGACGATCCCCGGGATCGGGGCGCTGTTTCGCAACGAACGGCGGCAGATCACCAAGACCAACCTGATGGTGTTCCTGCGGCCCTACATCATCCGCGACACGGCGGCGGGCCGCGGCATCACCGTCAACCGCTACGACTTCATGCGTCGCGCCCAGGGCCTGCTGCAACCGGAGCGCAGCTGGGCCTTGCCGGACATGCAAGCCCCGCAACTGCCAGCCTCGGCCCGGGCGATCCCGGGGGCCGCGCCGGTGAGCCTGCAAACGCCCAGGGCGGTGATCAAGGCGGTGCCGGTCGAAGGAGGCGCCCGCTGATGAACACCCATCCTGTGGGAGCGAGCCTGCTCGCGATGACGGCGACCCGATCGACATCCATGCAAGCTGACACACCGCTATCGCGAGCAGGCTCGCTCCCACAGGGGGCATGTGTGCTTCTTGGGCCTGGGGTGTCAACATGAACACCCTCCCATACGCTTGGGCCAAGGCCCAACGCCTGGTGCTGCGCCAGTCCGAAGAGGGCGCGGTACTGATGGTGTGCCCGTCCACGCCGGGCTGGTCCATCAGTGAAGTGCGCCGTCAGTTCGGCGAAGTGCGCCTGGAGCGGGTGCGCGACGAGGAACTCGACGGGTTGCTCAACAGTGCTTATGCCGACACTGGTAGTGCTGCCGCAGTCGTGGGCGCGGCGGAAAACGAAGTGGACCTCGACCGGTTGATGCAGGACATCCCCGAGATCACCGACCTGCTGGACACCCAGGACGGCGCGCCGGTGATCCGCATGATCAACGCCTTGCTGACCCAGGCCGCACGGGATGAGGCCAGCGACATCCACATCGAGCCCTACGAGAGCCATTCAGTGGTGCGCTATCGCGTCGACGGCACCTTGCGCGATGTGGTTTCGCCGCGCAAGGCCCTGCACGGCGCACTGGTGTCGCGGATAAAGATCATGGCCCAGCTCGACATCGCCGAAAAACGCCTGCCCCAGGACGGCCGCATCGCCTTGCGCGTGGCCGGGCGACCGATTGATATCCGCGTCTCGACGGTGCCCACCGGCCACGGCGAACGGGTGGTGATGCGGTTGCTGGACAAGCAGGCCGGACGTCTGCAACTGGAAACCTTGGGGATGGATCCGGACGTGCTGGGCAAGCTCGATCACCTGATCCGCCAGCCCCACGGCATTGTCCTGGTCACCGGCCCCACGGGCAGCGGCAAGACCACCAGCCTCTACGCCGCCCTGGCCCGACTGGACGCCAGCGTCCACAACATCCTCACCGTGGAAGACCCGGTGGAATACGACCTGCCGGGCATCAGCCAGATCCAGGTCAACGCCAAGATCGACATGACCTTCGCCCTGGCCCTGCGCGCTATCCTGCGCCAAGACCCGGACATCATCATGATCGGCGAAATCCGCGACCTGGAAACCGCGCAAATCGCCGTGCAGGCCTCCCTCACCGGTCACCTGGTGTTGGCGACGCTGCACACCAACGACGCGGTGTCGGCCGTCAACCGCTTGATCGACATGGGCGTCGAGCCGTTCCTGCTGGCTTCGTCGATGCTCGGCGTGCTCGCCCAACGACTGGTGCGCAGGCTCTGCCCACAGTGCAAACAGCCGGATCCGGCCACGCCCGGCACCTGGCGCCCGGTGGGTTGCCCGACCTGTAACCAGACCGGCTACAGCGGCCGAACCGGTATCCATGAACTGTTCTGCATCGACGATGACATTCGCACGCTGATCCACCAGGGGGCAGGGGAGCAGGCACTGCGCGCCGCTGCCCGCCGAGCCGGGATGTTCAGCATGCGCGAGGACGGCGAGCGTTGGGTGCGCAGTGGCACCACGGCCCCTGAAGAAATCCTGCGCGTGACACGGGACGCCTGATGAATCGCTATCGTTTCGAGGCCGCCGACGCCCAGGGCAAGATCGAATCCGGACACTTGGAAGCCGACAGCCAGGGCGCGGCCTTCAACCTGTTGCGCAGTCGCGGGCTGACGGCATTGCAGGTGCAGGTCGAGCGCAACACGGCGCCAGCCAATGGCGGTGGTTTGTTCAGCGCCAAGCTCTCGGACAACGACCTGGCCTGGGCCACCCGGCAACTGGCGAGCCTGCTGGGCGCGAGCCTGCCGTTGGAAGCTGCGTTGAGCGCCACGGTGGAGCAGGCCGAGCGCAAGCACATCGCCCAGACCCTGAGCGCGGTGCGCGCCGATGTGCGCAGCGGCATGCGCCTGGCCGAAGCCCTGGCGGCACGGCCGCGGGACTTTCCGGAAATCTATCGGGCATTGATTGCCGCCGGCGAAGAGTCCGGCGACCTGGCCCAGGTGATGGAGCGGTTGGCGGACTACATCGAGGAACGCAACAACCTGCGGGGCAAGATCCTCACGGCGTTCATCTACCCCGGGGTGGTGGGGCTGGTGTCGGTCGCCATTGTGATTTTCCTCCTCAGCTACGTGGTGCCCCAGGTGGTCAGTGCGTTCTCCCAGGCCCGGCAAGACCTGCCCGCGCTGACCGTGGCGATGCTCACCGCCAGTGACTTCATTCGTGCCTGGGGCTGGTTGTGTTTCGGCGTGCTGGCCGGTGGCTTCTGGAGTTGGCGTATGTACTTGCGCAAACCGGCGGCACGGTTGAACTGGCACGCGCGGGTGTTGCGCCTGCCGCTGATCGGGCGTTTTGTACTGGGCCTCAACACCGCGCGGTTTGCCTCGACCCTGGCAATTCTCGGCGGAGCCGGGGTGCCGTTGCTGCGAGCCCTGGAGGCGGCGCGCCAGACGCTGTCCAACGACCGCCTGAGCCTCAGCGTCAGCGATGCCACAGCCAAGGTCCGCGAAGGGGTCAACCTGGCGGCGGCGTTACGGGTGGAAAAAGTCTTCCCGCCAGTGCTGATCCACCTGATCGCCAGCGGCGAGAAAACCGGCTGCCTGCCACCGATGCTCGAACGCGCCGCGCAAACCCTGTCCCGCGACATCGAGCGCCGGGCCATGGGCATGACCGCGCTGCTGGAGCCGCTGATGATCGTGGTCATGGGCGGCGTGGTGCTGGTGATCGTCATGGCGGTGTTGTTGCCGATCATCGAGATCAACCAGTTGGTTCAATAAACCACCCACCTTGAATCGGGCACGTACCCTGTGGCGAGGGGATTTATCCCCGCTGGGCTGCGCAGCAGACCCAACCCCTGACACCTCGGTGTATCAGGCTGATCGCATTCAATCTGATTGGGGTCGCTCCGCAACCCAGCGGGGCGGTGCGACGTTTCGCTAAATCCCCTCGCCACAACTGCCGCGATCAGCCAGTTATGTTTGCCGTGCCGCAACACCTCCCGAGCCTCGCCCGCGCCAAACTCGGGTTCCTCGTTCTGTCATGTTCGCTTGCCCGGCAACCACCCGCCGTCCTCTCCACCGCGCCCTCACATGGCACGGCCGTGAAACCCGCTCGAACCCCAATCCAGAGCCCTCGAACACCCGAGGAAAAAACTCGAAAAACAGCCCCCAGCTCCCGAGGTTTTTTCCTTTATCTGTCACCGGAAGCTGCGAATTTCTAACCCATGGCCTCACCCCATCGCCATCGGCACAGGACCGAGCGCCATGACGGCAAGCACGTGTCACCCAACCTACGTACGAACACGATGAAAGGAGATTCTTCATGTTTAAGCGCAACGTTCTCGCGGTATCCCTGACCCTCGCCGGCCTCTGCGCCGCTCAGGCCGCCATGGCTGATGTCAATGGCGGTGGCGCTACCTTGCCTCAGCCTCTGTACCAGACTGCGGGTGTACTGACTGCCGGTTTTGCCCCTTACCTCGGTGTGGGCAGCGGTAACGGCAAACTGGCTTTCCTGAACAACGACTACACCAAGATCAAGCCAGGTGACACTAGCAACCCACCGAAGAACGTGCACTGGGCTGGCAGCGACTCCAAACTCAACGCCACTGAGCTGAGCGGTTACGTCAGCGCTCACGGTACTGCCTGGGGTCCATTGATCCAGGTGCCTTCGGTCGCCACTTCGGTTGCCATTCCGTTCAACAAGACCGGCACCGCTAACGTCAACTTGAGCGTTAATCAACTGTGCGGCGTGTTCTCCGGTCGCTTGACCGATTGGAGCCAGATCACCGGTTCGGGCCGTACCGGCGCGATCACCGTGGTTTACCGTGGCGAGAGCAGCGGCACTACCGAGCTGTTCACTCGCTTCCTGAATGCCAAGTGCACTGAAACCGGCACGTTCGCCATCACCACCAACTTCGCCTCCAGCTACAGCGGTGGCCTGCCAGCCAACGCCCTGGCGGCTACTGGTAGCCAGGCTGTGATGACTGCGGTGAACGCAGCCCAAGGCCGCATCACCTACATGAGCCCGGACTACGCAGCGACTACCCTGGCCGGTCTGGACGACGCCACCAAGGTTGCCCGCGTCGCCGGTGTTTCCCCAGCACCCGCCAACGTATCGGCTGCCATCGCAGCTGTTCCTGTACCAGCCACCGCCAACCGCGCCAACCCGAACGCCTGGGTGCCGGTATTTGCCGCGACCACCAACCCTAACGATCCAAGCGTCGTGGCTTACCCAGCCACCGGCTATCCGATCCTGGGCTTCACCAACGTGATCTTCAGCCAGTGCTACGCCGACGCTGCGCAAACCACGCAGGTGCGCGACTTCTTCAACCGTCACTACAACGCCACGGCAGCGAACAGCAACGACGCAGCCATCACCGCCAACCGCTTCGTACCTCTGCCTTTGACCTGGAAAAACGCCATTCGCGGCAGCTTCGTGACCGCAACCAACACCCTTAGCATCGGCAACACCAACGTCTGCAACGGCATCGGTCGTCCGCTGTAACACCGCGCTTGAGCGACACGCAACACCGATCAGCAACGGCGCAAACCGTTGCTGATTTTTTGCTTTGGTGCCGCGACCAACACAGCCCCATGAAATTTTCATGACAACCGTTCGGTCCCGAGCGGCTGTAACCGCCTATCCCCTATAACCAACGCTGGCAGCCTGACAGCACTGCGTTGCGACCCCTTAAAGCGAACCCGAAAGGATGAGTAGGATGCTGCGCTGCAAACCCCAGACGAACCTGAATGCTCCACGTCGCGATGGCGAGTTGTCGATGTTGCGGCTCAAGCCACTGGCCCAGGCCATTGCCCTGCTGATGGTGGCCGGCAATGCCCAGGCGGCGACGGCGTTCAGTTCGGCCTGGTTTGCCGCCAAGGGTGCGTCCCAGGCCGGTGGCGCGGCGCGGCCCACGACGGCGCAGCCAGGCATGCCGCCGCCCCTGGCGCAGCAGCAACGGGCCAATGCGCAGTTGCAGCGTTCGTTGACCAACCTCAACAACACCGTGGCCGCCATCGCCGCCCAGCAGGCGGCCCAGGCCGCCGGACGGCAAGCCGCGCTCGGTCAGGTACAGGTCGTGCCTGACGGCTTGGGCGAGGGCGGGCTCAAGGTCGATAACAGCCTGACCCAGGGCTGGCTCAACGCCAAGGGGCCGCAGCAGACCCAGGCCGGTGGCAAGACCACGGTGAAGATCGAACAGACCGCCGACAAGGCGATTCTCAACTGGGAAACCTTCAACGTCGGGCGCAATACCACGGTGGATTTCCAGCAGCAGTCGGACTGGGCCGTGCTCAACCGGGTCAACGACCCTCAAGCGCGACCAAGCCAGATCCAGGGCCAGATCAAGGGCAACGGCACGGTGATGCTGGTCAACCGCAACGGCATCATTTTCAGCGGCAGCAGCCAGGTCAACGTGCGTAACCTGGCGGCGGTGGCGGCCAACATCAGCGATGAGCAATTCAGCAACCGCGGCTTGTTCGTCGATGCCACTGGCACCCAGCCGACCTTCACTGACGCGGCGGGCAAGGTCGAAGTGCAGCAGGGCGCGTTGATCGAAACCCACCGTGCCGCCACTTCCACGGCCGGGGGCGGCTATGCCTTGCTGCTGGGTAGCGAAGTGGAGAACGCCGGTTCCATCATCACCGCCAAGGGCCAGACCACCCTGGCGGCGGGCGACAGCTTCTACATCCGGCGTGGTCAGGGCACCAGCGGCAACCTGCGATCCACCACCCGCGGCAACGAGGTCGCGACATCCCTCAAACCGGGCAGCAGCGCCGGCACGGTGATCAACAGCGGCCTGATCCAGGCCAGCACCGGCGACATCACCCTTACTGGGCACAATGTGCAGCAGAACGGCGTGGCCGTCGCCACCAGTTCAGTGGACACCCGTGGCACCGTGCACCTGCTCAACGCCTTCAGCGACAGCACCGGCAGCGTGACCCTGGGGCAAGGCAGCGCCACGGCGGTGCTGCTCGATGCTGCGGGCGGCAGTGCCCTGGACAGCCAGCGCAATGCCGGACCGGCCGGCCTGGATGGCACGCCGAACAACCTGATCACCGGCCAGTTCAACAACCTCAGCAGCGTGGTCGACCGCAGCGATCAGTCGCGGGTCGAGATCGTCAGTGGCGGCAGCGTCGACTTCCAGAACGGCTCCATCACCCTGGCCACCGGCGGCCAGGTCGCGGTCAGCGCCGCCGGTCGCAGCCTGGTGCGCGATGGCGCGGTGATCGATGTGTCCGGCGCCATTGGCGTCAAGGTGGCGATGGAATCCAACTCCATCAAGGTCAACGTCCAGGGCAACGAACAGCGCGACGCACCGGTCAACCGCGAGGACGGCAAGCTGACCAACAACGATGTCTGGGTGGACGTGCGTGACTTGATTTACGTGCCGGCGGGCACCAACGGCTACGCCACCGACCGTTGGTACACGGCGGGTGGGCTGTTGGAAGTCGGCGGTTATTTGGGGACCCGAGGCCACAGCGCCGGTGAATGGGCTGCTCAAGGCGGCACCCTGACGTTCACCGGCAACGACGTGGTGACCCAGCAGGCGGCGCAGTTGAACCTGTCTGGCGGTACCCTGGATGTGCAGAGCGGCTACCTGCGTCAGTCCTGGCTCAAGGGGCCCAATGGGCGTTTGTATGAATTGTCCAAGGCGCCGGGAGACATTCTCTATACCGGCATCTACAAGGGCTACGAAGACCACAGCCAACGCTGGGGCCAGACCGATTACTACTACAACCCGCTGATTGCTCCGCGCGAGCGTTTTGAGGCCGGTTATACAGTCGGTCGCGATGCCGGCAAGCTGGTGGTCTCGACCCGCAACGCCGTGCTGGAAGGCCAGATCGTCGGCGAGGTCTACCAGGGCGAACGCCAGACCCAGGCGCCGAACCTCAACCTCGACGGCTACCAGCAATCGCAAAACGCCGTGGCCCGACGGGCGCAGTTGTGGGTGGGCAGCTACACGCCGATCTATGACAAGGCCAGCGGTGTGATCAACAGCGGCTTGAACCCCACGCTCGATCAGGTCACCGTCGGCAAGGTCGCCGACAAGATTGCCGCGGGCCTTGACCTGACCTCGGTGGTTGGCACTGATCGGCAAGGCAAACTGGTTCTGGATAACGATCTGCTCAACGGCTTCCAACTCGGCGCGGTCAAGGTGGCGGCGCTTGAGGGCATCAAGGTCGATGGCGCGCTCAAGGTAGCCGATGGTGGCGATATCACGCTTTATGCACCGCAGGTCGAAGTGAACGCCGACCTGACGGCCCGCAGCGGTCGCATTGCCTTGGGTAACGTGCTTAAACAGATCAGAACCGATAATTTCCAGATGAGCGATGTCGTGCTTTCGCCCGCCACAGGTCAGCGTGCTGTGGTCACGTTGGGCGAGGGCGTGACGTTGAACACCGCTGGCCGGTGGAGCAACCTGCTGCTTGACGGCAACGATCACGAGAACCTGCCGTTTATCAACGGCGGTGCCGTGGCCGTGCGCAGCGACAATATCGATGTGCGCCAGGGCAGCCTGATCGACGTCAGCTCCGGCGCCGCGGTCATGGCCGATGGCAAGACCCGCGGTGGTAAGGGCGGGGACCTGACGCTGACGGCAGCGACCAATGCGTCGTCAAGCAGCGGCGACTTGAGCCTGGACGGTGAACTGCGCGGCACCGGGGTGAGCGGTGGCGGGACCTTGAAGCTGGCGGCCAATAAAGTGCTGATCGGCGACAGCGGCTCGCCACTTGAACCGGGCACCCTGCAACTGGGCGGTGACTTCTTCGACAAAGGCTTCTCGGCCTATGACATCACCGGTAATGAAGGCCTGACGGTGGCCGACGGGACCCGGGTCGATGTGACGATGCCGGTGTACCGTTTTGGCGAGCAGGCGTTGAGCACCGGCAGCGATGCAGAGCCGGCCGAGGCTTTGCAGCGCTGGACGCCGGAGCTGTACCAGGAAGATGCGATCAAAGGCGTCCTGACCCAGCGTCGCGGCGCGAGCCTGAGCCTCACTGCCGGTACCGCGAACGCCAGCGCTGCCGACATGGCGAGCACGGTGTTGAACCTGGGCAAGGGTAGCGTGATCAGCGTCGATCCGGGGCAGGGCATCGATGTGCGCAGCATCGGTCAGTTGACTGCCAACGGCACCCTCAACGCCTGGGGCGGTAGGGTCAGTCTCACCGAGTTGAGTGTCTCGGGTGCGGACGGCGAAGGGGTCAATGCCCAGGGCCACGGTCGTTCCATTTGGCTCGGCGAACAGGCGCTGATCGACGTCTCCAGTCGCGCCGTGACTGCCCAGGATATGCGCGGCCAGACCTACGGCCTGGTGCGCGACGGCGGGCAGATTGTCATCGGCGGTCAGATCGATGCCGCGAAAGGTTCTGCTTCCGCATCCGAACTGTTTGTGGTGGTGCGCGACGGTGCGCGTCTGCAAGCGGACGGCAGCCAGGCCGTGCTGGATATTCCCGGCCAGGGACGTACGTCGGTGGCGAGCAATGGCGGCAGTATTTCCCTGGCATCGGCCAATGGTTTGTACCTGGACGGCGACTTCAGCGCTCGTTCGGGTGGCACAGGGGCGGCAGGCGGCAGTTTGTCAGTAGCCCTGGAAACGCCCTATTACCGCAACGATGCGGTCAGTGATCGGGTCTTGCAAGTGCGTGAGCTGGTGCTGGGGCAAAACGCCCAGGCGACCCTGCTGGGCGACACAGCCGAAACCTCGGCGGATTCACTGGTCTACGGTCACGGTCGGTTGGGCGTGGATCAGGTGCAGTCGGGCGGCTTCGACAGCCTTGCCTTGTTGAGCAATGGCTTGTTGAGCGCCGATGGCGACGTGTCACTGTCTCTGGGCCAAAGCCTGAGTCTGTATGCCCGCAGCTTTGGGCCGAGTGCAAATGCGCCAGCCAATACCCGGGTCCAACTCAATGCCTCCCATGTGCTGCTGTCCGGGCCTGCGGCCGCTCGACCGAATATGGACGGGTATACTCGGCCCGCGGTCGAGGGCGGCGGTGTGTCGCTGTTGGCAAACAAGGCAGTGTTTTCCGTTAACGCAGACCTGCTGGATGTACAGGGCAGTGTGATATTTAGCGGCAAAGGCACGCTGAGGCAGGCCGACGGCACTACCGTCGAGCTGGAGCGCGCCGGTTTCGACCGGGTCCAGCTAAGCAGTCGGGGTGATTTACGATTCCTGGCAGGGTTCTCTGGCGGCGGTATGCCTGAAGGCTTCACTACCCAATTGCTGACCCCTTCGGACATGATCTTGCAAGCGGCGCAGTTGTATCCCGCGACCGGGGTCGGCGCACGGATATTGGCAGGATATGGCTGGGGCACTGAACCCGGTAGCGGCATGATTCTCTATGATCCGGCGCGTAGCCTGGTCATCGGACGCACCACCCAGGTAGCACCTCAAGTGCCTTATTCGGTGTTCGGTCGCTTGCAACTGGGTAGCGCCAAGATCGAACAAGGTGGTGTTGTCCGTGCACCTTTGGGGTTGCTTGAAATCGGTACAAACAACAGCTTGGCGGGTGTATCGGCTCGAGTAGACTTGTTGCCGGGCAGCCTGACCTCGGTCAGCGGCCTGGGGTTGGTGCTGCCTTATGGCGGCACTGTCGATGGACAGAGCTATCAGTACGCTGGAAAGAAGGTTGTGTTGCTAGGGCAAGGAGCGACTGCTGGCAATGGTGACCTGAATATCGGCGTGATTCTCGGCGGTAAATCGGTGGCGGCCCAGGAAGGCTCGGTGCTCGATCTTTCCGGGGGCGGTGAGCTGCTCGGCGCCGGTTTTATCTCTGGCCGAGGCGGCTCAACCGATGCGCGCTTCAACCCGCTGGTACAAATCGGTGCCAATGGCGGTTTCACTTTGCCAGGGCTGTCCAGCAATCCGGTCTACGCCATCGTGCCGGGCAATCAGAGCCAATACGCGCCGGTCGCTGCCGAAGGCGGTGCGGTGGATCCGAGGGTAGGGCAGCAAATCACCATCGGTGCCGGTGTGCCCGGGCTGGCTGCCGGCACCTACACCCTGATGCCGTCCACCTATGCCTTGCTGCCGGGGGCGTTCCGAGTCGAGGTCAATGGTTTGGCGGGGCAAGGCGTCACAACGGGCGCGCAACAGATGCGCAACGGTTCGTGGACCGCCGCCGGGGTGCTGTCGGTGGCCAATACCGGGCAGCGCAACAGCATTGCCAGCCAGCTCATTCTGACGTCTGGCGATGTGCTGCGTCGTTACTCGCAGTACAACGAAACCAGCTATGCCCAGTTTGCCGTGGCCGATGCCGCACGCCTGGGTGTCCCCAGGGCTTTGTTGCCAGTGGACGCCAAGACGTTGAAGTTGAACCTGGAAAAGGGCGCTGGAGACCAGGCCTTCTCCTTCAAGGGCATCGGCAAGTTCGCGCCTCAGACCGGGGGATACGGCGGCACCGTCGCGGTGGTCGCCAGCAATGGTACCGCGCTGGAGGTGGTCGTCGAAGGACGCGGGGCCACGGCCGGCTTCGAGGGGGTGACCCTCAATGCCGAAAGCCTCAATGCATTGAATGCCTCACGGCAAGTGATCGGCGGCCAGTTTTCGGTGCTCTATGGCCAAGGTGGCAACTACATCACGCCGCAAAACGTGTCCCGCAGTGTCGCGCTGCGTGAAGGTGCGACTCTGTCGGCGCCTGAGGTATTCCTCCTGGCCGATGGTGGCGAACTGTTGATGGAGCAAGGCGCCGCCATCAACACCATAGGACAGGGCAAGGCCGCTTACGATGCTCGTGATGGTTTTATCTATAACCTCAATGTGCAAAACCAAAACTACAGCTTGCTGGCTGTCTCCAATGGTTTGCTCAATGTATTGGCCCCTCTGTCAGGCACCAGCGGCACAGTCAACATCGGCGGATGCAGCCTGACGCCGTGCAGCGGCGTGACCCGGATTCACTCCGAAGGCAGCATCGTCGCTGCGTCCGGCAGCAGCCTGCAGCTTGACGACCAGGTGCGCTACGGCACCCGTCACCTGACCCTGGCCCTGAGCAACATCAACGTCGGCACCGCCCAGGCCCTGAGCAACGCGGCGACGCGCCAGGTCCTGCCTGCCGGTCTGACCTTGAGCCAGACCGTGCTCGATCGCCTGTTGCGCGGGGACACCGAGTACGGTGCTCCGGCCCTGGAAACCCTCGAACTGTCGGCCAGTCAGGCGCTGAATTTCTACGGCACCGTCAGTCTCGACACCTTTGACCCGACAACAGGCAAGTCGCGCCTGAATAACCTGATGCTCAGCACACCGGCCATTTATGGCGCTGGCGGTGCCAGCGACGTGGCGACCATTCGCACCGCCAACCTGATCTGGAACGGCGCTGTCGGCGCGCCGGGTTCGGTGATTGCCGGCGGGGCCGGCACTGGCGCCGGTCGCCTGGACATCCAGGCCCAGCGCATCGAATTCGGCTACGGTGACTTCGCCCAGCCTAGCTCGGTCACCACCCTGAACCGCCTTGCTTTGGGATTCGCCAACGTCAACCTCAGCGCCAGCGAGCGCCTGACGGCCAACCACAAAGGCAGCCTGGCGGTGTATCAAAGCCAAGGGGCCTATGACGCGAAAACGGGCTACGTCTACAGCGGCGGCAACCTGAACATCCTCACCCCGTTGCTCACCGGCGAAGCCGGTTCGGTCAACCGCATTACCGCGGGCGGGGCGGTCAATGTGACAGGCACAACCGCTAAGCCGGGCGCTGTCTCCGGGCTTGGGGGCGAGTTGTCCATCAAAGGTGCAAGCCTCAACCTTGCCAGCGCGGTGATGCTGCCCAGCGGCAAGCTGACCCTGAGCGCGACGGATGACCTGACCCTGGCCGATGAGGCGCTGATCGACGTGGCGGGCCGTGCAGTCACCTTCAACGATGTGACACGCTACAGCGCCGGTGGCGAGGTGATCCTGCAAAGCCAGAGCGGCAACATCCGCCAGGCGGATGGTTCAAGCATCGACGTCTCGGCCCGACACAACCAGGCCGGTCGGCTCAGTGCGGTGGCTCTGGACGAGGCCGCCGGGATCGTTGATTTGCAGGGACGAATTCTCGGTAGCAGCACCGGCGAATATGACGCCGGCGGCACCGCCATGCCGTACCTGGCCGGTGGCGTGGAGATCCAGGCCCAGCGCCTGGGCGGTAGCGGCAACCTCAGCGAACAGTTCGCGGCGTTGAACCAACGGTTGAACGACGGGCAGGTGTTCGGCTCTCGCAGCTTCCAGCTCAAGCAAGGCGACCTGGTGATCGGCAACGAACTCAAGGCCTCATCCATCAACGTGTCCCTGGACAATGGCAGCCTGCTGGTCAACGGCACGGTGGACGCCAGCGGTGAGCGGGTCGGCAGCATTTATCTGGCCGCCAAGAATGCCCTGACCCTGGGCAGCGGTGCTGTGCTCGACGCCCATGGTCGGCGCCTGCGGGTAGACAGCTACGGCAAGATCATCGACTCGCCGAACCGCGCCATTGTCGACTTGACTGCTCGGGAAGGCCTCCTGACCTTGGGCAACGGCGCCCGCATCGACCTGCGCCACGGTACCGAGGTCGCGCTGGGCAGTGCACCCGGCCTGAATGACGGTCGTGCTCGCGGCACGTTGCAGCTCAGCGCACCACGATTGGGGGGCGTGTCGGGTGGCGACGTGGCTGTCGATGCCAGTGGTGCGCTGGATATTCAAGGCGCCCGCTCGATCGCGCTGGTTGCCATGTGGCAATACAGCGATGCGCCGCTGATTAACGTGCCGGCGGCCAGTGGTCGGCCGTATCAGGTCATCAATCAAGCGTGGCTGGAGGATGTGCATGACGACAACACTGCTTTTATCACTAACGCCCTCGACAACAACGATCTGTTGCAGCGCAAACTCGCCGGGTTGAACAACAGCCGCTATCGCGACGTGTTGCATCTGCGCCCCGGTGTGGAGGTGGTGAGTGCGACGGCCGATGGTGACCTGGTGGTCCAGGGTGACCTGGACCTGTCGCGCTATCGTTATGAGAGCCTCAATCCGCATAACGTCCTGAGCGGGATCTACGGCTCCGGCGAATCCGCTAGCCTGACCCTACGGGCCGGCGGTGACTTGAACATCTACGGCAGCATCACCGACGGGTTTGCCCAGCCACCGGCCAGCAACGATGACAAAGGCTGGGTGCTGTTGCCGGGCATTGATTTCGCGGCGGGCGATATCGTCGTGCCCGGTACCGGCGTGACCCTGGCGGACGACACGGCGTTTCCGGCGGGCTCGGTGCTCAACTTCGACGTGCCGCTCAAGGGCGCTACCTTGGCGGCGGGAACGCGCCTGCCGGTCGCCGCGACACTCGATCAGCCAATGGTGCTGCCGGCGGGCACGGTCCTCGCCGCAGCGGTGCATGACGCCTTCGGTAATCTGTTGTTCGCCGCCGGCACGTTGTTGGCTTCGACTCAGACTCTTGAGGCAGGAACAGTGCTGGGGGCCGGCAGCTTGCTGGGCAGCAGCGCAACAATAGGCAGCCTGATCTGGCCCAAAGGCGTTGCGTTGCCAGGCATTGCGGACGCGAGCAACGGCTTGACCAACGTCCTGCGTCTCAGCGGTCCCCTGGCACTGAGTGTGGGTTCGAAAATCCCTTCAGGTACCGACATCAAGCTGCCGGCCGGTGTCGAGTCGGTGCAGTTGCGTCCGGAAGTGGCGGGGAGCAACTGGGCCATCGCACCGATGTTGGCCGAGGGCTCGCAGTCCTGGTCGTTGCGCCTCGTGGCGGGCGCCGATACACAGGCGGCGGACAGCCGGGTCGTGCAGCCTGCCTCGGCCCGTGGCGATCTTCATCTGGCTGACAGTCATTACGGTGTATTTGGCGTGCCGAATATGGTGTGGACCGAAGCCGGATCGCTGGAGTTTTTTGGTGACTCCAGCATGGCAGGGCAACCCGTGGACTTCGTTGGGTTCGGCGATCCTAATCTGTGCATCGACGACCCGTCTCGTTGTGAAGAGGATGGTCCCCCCGGGTATAAGCCGGGCAGCCAACGCTGGAGTGTCATTCGCACTGGCACGGCAGACCTTGAGTTGCTATCGGCAGGTGATCTGAAAATGGACTCCCTTTATGGGGTCTACACCGCCGGCAGTTCGGCCAGCGCGACCTACGCTGGCGATCCGTACAATCAGCCCAAGGCGTTGGGGGCAGGAGGTACGGTGCTGAATGACGCAACAGGTGAAAACGAGCAATTTGTGGACGGCGGCATCAACAGTGTTTATCGCGCTTGGTACCCTGACTCTGGCGGTAACCTGACCCTGAAGGTCGGTGGCAACTTGACCGGCAATGCCATGGATGTTTCCAGCGCCAGTTATGGGCGGCCCAACCCATTCGATACCGGTTACGACACGGTCAACGTTGGTAACTGGCTGTGGCGCCAAGGCAACGGCTCAGTTGCCACGGGTACCGGGGCACAACCGTCCGCCTGGTGGATCAACTTTGGTAGTTACACCGCTGCGCAGGATCCTATCAATGCTGACCTGATGGTGGGTTTTACCGGCTTCGGTACGCTGGGTGGGGGCGATCTGAATGTTCAAGTGGCGGGTGATGCCGGAATACTCGATCAACTGGCGGGGAGTCTTCTTGAGCCGCGCAGCAACCGCCGCAGTCAAGGACTGGTGCTTGCCGTGGGCAGCACCGGGCGGGTAGGTGCCGATGGGAGTTTGCAACTGACCGGCGGTGGTGATCTCAATCTGCGTGTGGGTGGTGCTTTGAATCCCGAGGGCCTGTTCGTGAGCGGGCATCTCAACGGCGCGGTCATCAACCTGCGGGGCCACGCGCAGATCGACAGCGGCGCCATCGGTCGAATCGACCTTCAATACGGCAATGCTGTCGCAGTACAGTCCCCTGGAGAAACGCGGGCCTACGATTCCTTCAAATCCACACGAGGGTTTGCGACCGGGGGACTGACCCTCATGCCGGGCGATGCTACCTTCGATCTGACGACTTCAGGCGACCTTGTGGTGATGGACGTCGCCGATCCGGGGCGGGCGCCGATGATGAGTGCCTCACGCTTCAAGGACGGTAACACCAACGGATCGGGCGTCAGCTGGTTCACGCTGTGGACGGCCAATACTGCGGTCGACTTGTGGTCGTCGGGCGGTAACCTGACGCCTCTCACCTTCGGCACCGCAACGGATCTGGCGGTCGTCTATCCGTCGATTCTGAGGGCTGTGGCAGCCGGTGGCAGTCTTTATTACGGGAAGTCCTCGGAGCTGTATGACGCAGGCTACAACGGCAACAATCGCCCAGCCCTGTTGCTCGCTCCCGGCATCAACAGTGAGCTGCAATTGATGGCCGGCGATTCCATCTACGGCGGTGATATGTCGGTCAGTCGCTCCGGAGCATCGTCTGCAGCCCTGGCTACACCGTTCAGGCCGGCCTTTGCCGGTATCGTCGATGGTTTCGTCATAAAGACCAGCAATCTCTCAGCCGATGGCAACCCCGCTCGCCCTAGTGCGAACATATTGCCGCTGTTTGCCTTCGACACCAGCAGCGCTTCAAGTGAATGGGCCCTCAATGTCGATCCTGCTCGCTTCTATGCGCTTGAAGGTGACTTGCTGGCAGTCGCCACTGGACGGTCGATGACCTCAGTCTCCACAGGCAGATGGCCGGGGCGAATCGCATACGAAGGCGCCGGACCTGTACGGATGATGGCTGGGCGGGACATTGTCAGCAGCGGCATACCGCTGGGCGGGTCACTGAATGAGGACCCCAACATGGGGGGCGCGGGAAACTACACCAGCAACGGCAACCTCTTCATCCACAACAACCCCACCGACATCTCCATCGTTTCAGCCGGGCGCGACATCCTCTACAGCAACTTCAACGTCGCCGGCCCCGGCCTGCTGGAGATCACCGCCGGGCGCAATATCCTGATGGACGACAAAGTCAGCATCACCAGTATCGGCGCGGTGGTGCCAGGGGATTCCCGCCCCGGCGCGAGCCTGGTGCTGCAAGCCGGCGCGGGCCTCAATGGCGCGGATTACGAGCGCTTCGTCAAGGCGTACCTGGACCCGGCGAACCAGGCCTTGGCCGGTGTGCCCCTGGCGAACCAGGACGGCAAGGTCGCCAAGACCTACGAAGCGGAACTGGTGGATTGGCTGGAGAAACGCTTCGGCTTCAGCGGTGACACCGAGCAGGCCCGCAGCTTCTTCGCGGCGCTGCCGGCCGAGCAGCAGCGGGTGTTTGCCCGAGATGTGTACTTTGCCGAGCTCAAGGCCGGTGGTCGGGAGTACAACGAAGCCGGCGGTGTGCGCCAGGGCAGCTACCTGCGCGGGCGGGAGGCCATCGACTGGTTGTTCCCGAGCAAGGATGTGGCGGGCAACGCGATCACCTACAAGGGCGACATCACGATGTTTGGCGGGGCGGGGGTGCACACCGATTTCGGCGGCAGTATCCAGATGCTCACCCCGGGTGGCGGGCAGACATTTGGCATCGAGGGCAGCGCACCGCCGTCCACCGCCGGGGTCATCACCCAGGGCGAGGGCGATATCCAGTTGTATGCGCAGAACAGCATCCTGCTGGGGCAGAGCCGGATCATGACCACCTTCGGCGGTTCTATTCTCGGCTGGTCGGCCCAGGGCGATATCAACGCCGGTCGCGGTTCGAAGACCACCGTGGTGTACACGCCGCCCAAGCGTTTGTACGACACCTGGGGCAACGTGACCCTGTCGCCGTCGGTGCCGAGCACGGGGGCGGGTATCGCCACCCTCAACCCGATTGCCGAAGTGGCGCCGGGGGATATCGACCTGATCGCGCCGCTGGGCACCATCGATGCGGGCGAGGCGGGGATCAGGGTGTCGGGCAACGTCAACATCGCCGCGTTGACCGTGGTAAACGCGGCCAACATCCAGACCCAGGGTAAATCCTCCGGCGTGCCGCTGGCGGCCTCGGTGAACACTGGGGCCATTACCTCGGCCAGTTCGGCGGCGTCTTCGGCGACGCAGGCGGCTGAAGACGTGGCGCGCCAGCAACAGAACGCCGCGCGGCAGAACCAAGCGTCGGTGTTTACCGTGCAGGTGGTGAGCTTTGGCTCCGAGCAACTGGCCCCGTCACGCGACGGCGCCAGCCGCGAAGCGCCTCGGGCCTATGACCCGGCTAGCCCGGTGCAGGTCCTGGGCGCAGGGCCTTTGGACGAACGGAACCGCCAGCGGCTGACTGAGGAAGAGCGGGGGCGGTTGAGTTTGTAGGGGGAGGTTGCCGGCTGGTTTGTTTGGGGCGGGGTAATTCTGCTGGCAGTGATGTTGGCTGATCCACCGCCTTCGCGAGCAGGCTCGCTCCCACAGAAATCCTGGGTGCTCATGAGTTTTGCATTCATCGCAGAACCCCTGTGGGAGCGGGCTTGCTCGCGAAGACGTCGGCACAGCCAACATATATGCCAGCAGGTCCACCGCCTTCGCGAGCAAGCCCGCTCCCACAAGGTTATTGGGTGACCTCAAGTTTCGGGCACAACACCGGCTCCCTTGTGGGAGCGAGCCTGCTCGCGAAGGCGGAGGATCGGCTGGCACAGAGGTTGGCTATAACCACCTCGGGGTGGTGAAAAACGAGGCCATTTCCGAGCGGGCCAGGGCCTCGCCGAAGTAGGGGCCCTGGACATGGTCGCAGGCTACGTTGCGCAGTTGGCTGAATTGCCGGGCGTTTTCGATGCCTTCGGCAGTGACCATCAGCCCTACACTGCGGCTCAAGCGGATCATCGCCAGGACGCCTTCCTTGTCATCCTCCAGGCCCAGCTGCGTCAGGATGTTGCGATCGAAGCGGATGCCATCGAACGGCTGGTCCAGTACCTCGCGCAGGGAGGCGATGCTGGTGCCGAATTTGTCGATGTTGATTCGCACGCCGAGGTCCTTGAGCGCATGGAGGGTGCTGGCGACGGTCTGGTGGTCGGCCAGCAGCACCCCTTCAGCCACTTCCAGGGTCAGCCGCTGAGGTGCCAGGCCACTCGCTTCGAGGGCTGTCTGTACCTGGTTGAGCAGGAAACTGCTGTTGAACCATCGGGGTGAAACTGCGATGGAGACGTTGACGGCGCTCGGCCAGGTGGCAGCCTCTTCACAGACGTTGATCAGCATCCAGGTGCCCAGTTCTTCAAGCTGGCCCGAGGTTTCGGCCACCGGTATGAAGTCGGCCCCACCCAATTCACCTTTCTCGGGATGGTGCCAGAAGGTCTGGGCTTCGAAACCGTGCAGTTGCTCGGCGCTCACGTCGAAGCGAGGCAAGTAGCGCAGTTCCAGTTGATCCCGTTGCATGGCGTCGCGCAGTTGCTGTTCGTATTGCCGCCGGTCGCGGGCCAGGTTGCCCATGGCTTCCACATACACGCGCCAGGTGTTGCGGCCGGCTGCCTTGGCCGCATACAGGGCGATGTCGGCGTGGCGCAACAGTTCATCGGCACGTTCGTCTCCGGGCTGCGCCCAGGCAACGCCGATGCTAACCCCCAGGTACAGGGTATTGCCGTCCAGGTGCATGGGCCGTTGCATGCAATCGATCAGCCGTTCACAGAGTTGATCGAGATCGCCGGCATCGCCCGGGTCGGGCATGACAATGACAAACTCATCACCGCCCAGGCGGGCCACCAGGTCAGTGCCGCGCACGTTTTGCTGGAGGATATGCGCCACTTCCTTGAGCACTTTATCGCCCACGGCATGCCCCAGGGAGTCGTTGACTGGTTTGAACCGGTCCATGTCCAGGTTCAGCAGCGCCAGGGGCGGACGATCGGCTCGGCCCAGGTGTTCGCGCAGGCAATCGAACAAGCGGTTGCGGTTGGCCAGCCCGGTCAGTGGATCATGCAGGGAAAGGTGCTTGATCTCGGCCAGTGCGCGCAATTCGTCGGTGATGTCGGTGGCGGTGCCACGAAAACCCAGGGTGCCAGCTTCGATAGCTCGCACCGAGAGTTTGCAGGTGCGGATGCGCTGGTTGCGCGCGGTGTACTCGCACAGCAGCGGTACCGAGGAGACGCTGTTGGCGCCGCCGAGCAGCCATTGGGCAATCGAGATCGAGCCGCCATGGGGGTGGAGCAGCCGGTGCAGAGGTTTGCCCAGCCACTCCGTGGGACTGAAGCCGGTCACTTGTTCGAAGCGCTCCGATAGATAGGTCAGGGTGCCGGTCGAATCGACCTCCCACAACCAGTCGGAGGACACTTCGGCAATGTCGCGGAAACGTTCTTCACTGCGTTCCAGCGCCTTGCGGTGGGCCAGCAGGCTGGCGTACTGGTGTTCCTGGGCGCGGAGCATGGCCAAGGCATGGCGCAGAACGGTCAGGGCCAGAATCCCCAGCACCAGTAACGCCACGGCCAGCAACGGCAGGAGGAATTTTCGCAGATCCTGGCCCGGGGTCTGCGGCCGCCAGGCCAAGGCTTCCAGGGTCAGGTCGTCGAGCAGCAGTTGGGCGGTATCGGCTGGGCCCGGTGTCCTGGCGATATGGGCATCGGGCAGGGCGAAGTCCCGCGCCAGGTTTTCCAGGGCTCCGGAATCAAGGACCTTGACGAAGAGCAACAGGCTGGGCGGGCCGGGGATTTCGGGCACGCTGCTGTCCGTGCCGATGGTGATGACGGACGCGGCGACAAACGCAGGGGCGTCCTCGTGATGCAGCATCTCGACGACCACTTCGTCGTGATTTTCCGCGGCGTTGGCTTTTTTCAACAGCGCTCGCAAGTCGCCGGTCAGCCAAGCCTCGGCATCGACCTCACTCATCTGGCCATCGATTACCGAATAAACCGTCTTGCCGCTGGGCGAGATGACGAACACCGCCTGGTAGCCATAGAGCGAAAACACGCTGCTGCCGACGTTTTCCTGGTCATAGGCCCATTCCTTGTCGACGTCGACATGCAGGTGCCGGTAGGCGTCGCTCCACTTGGAGTAGTCACTCAGATCCCGTCCGATACCCGTGCGGATCCCCTCGATGGCCCGCTGGGCGAAAAACAGGCTCTGTTCACGGGCGCGCTGGTCCTGGGCGCCAGTGATGTTGAGCAGCACGGCGATCGCCAGTGCAGACATGACAAACAGCAGCAGCATGATGGCCGGGAAAGTGCGACGGGTGAAACTACGGGTTGGTGAGCCCGGGGAAAGGACAGTCGAGTCATTGCCAGCATTTTCAATCATAGAAATAAGTCATCAGCAAAAAAGCGATTTCACCCGCACCTGTCTTATATCGGCTGTCGGGCTGATTTACTTAGTCGTGATCACAAATGGTGCGCCTGGCTGAGCTGCCGCCAGGTGGGACGGCATGCAACGGTTCGTCGGGACACGCGGTCCAGAGCTTCCTTGCTCAAGAGCAAGGACCTGTGGCCGAGGCGGGTTTGTATCGCAGTGTGTACCGCGCGGCCCTGGATACACCGGCTTGACGAAGACCCGGGCCGGCGACACAGGCCCGATACACACCGACGATTAACTACGCCAGCCAGCCGGCACCGAGCCTTGGTGCGGGTGACTGGCGTATTGATCGTTCGAGGAATACCCCATGCTCAACTTCTCCCGAAACTCATCCCTTGCACTCGGCCTGGCCCTGGTCGGCGGCCTGGGTCTGTCCACGGCGGCTTCGGCCTTGACCATGAATGACTTGGCCCAGGGCTACACCCTGGCGGCAGCCGATACCGTGAAGAAACCCGCCGAAGGCAAGTGCGGCGAAGACAAGTTCGCCAAGACCGACACCAACCACGACGGCCAGGTCTCGCGTGATGAGTTCATCGCCGCGGCCCCGGAGCGCGCCGCTGAGTTCGACAAGATCGACGCCAACCGTGACGGCGGTATCTCGTTGCCGGAAGCCAAGCAATACCTGTCGGCCCAGACCAAGAGCGCGGAAGGTAAATGTGGCGAAGGCAAGTGCGGGGCGGCTATCGAGTCCTGATTGGCCCCAGTGGCGAGCCTGATGAGTTGATGCCAGCCCGCTGATGCGGCATCGAACAAAGAACCCGTTAGGTCTATGTAGGAGCTGTCGAGCGAAGCGAGGCTGCGATCTTTTGATCTTTCACTTGAGATTCAAGTGTCTGGGGAAAGATCGCAGCCTCGCTTCGCTCGACAGCTCCTACACAGCTCCTACAGACCCAGCCACGGGTGTTCGGCTTTCTATCGTGCGATTGATCGTCTCATGAGGCTCACCACATCTCGTTTCCCCAGGAGATGTGTCATGTTGAATCTACCCCAACCCTCAGCAGGCCTCGGCCTGCGCCGGGCCTTGCTCGATGAGCTGCGCCAGGCGCCGGCCGGGGATTTCGACTTTCTCGAAGTCGCCCCGGAAAACTGGATCGGAATCGGCGGTGCCCATGGCGCCGCCTTGCATTGGCTGGCCGAACGTTATCCGTTGACGTGCCATGGCCTGTCATTGTCCCTGGGTGGGCCGGCGCCGCTGGACCTGACGTTTCTCGGGCAGGTGCGCGCTTTTCTTGAGCGTTTCGACGTGCCGTTGTACAGCGAACACTTGAGCTACTGCGGTGATGAAGGGCATTTGTATGACCTGTTGCCGCTGCCCTTTACCGAGGAAGCAGTGCATCACGTGGCAGCGCGGATCCGTCAGGCCCAGGATGTACTGGGGCGACGCCTGGCGGTGGAAAACGTCTCCTATTACGCCGCGCCCCGTCAGGACCTGAGCGAGCTGGAATTCACCCGGGCGGTGTTGCGCGAAGCCGACTGCGACCTGTTGCTGGACGTCAACAATGTCTACGTCAACTCGATCAATCACGGCTTCGATCCCCAGGCATTCCTGGCGGGCCTTGAGCCGGGGCGGGTGGTCGCGATGCATGTGGCCGGGCATTACGACGAGTCCGACACGCTGAAAATCGACAGCCATGGCGCGCCGGTCAAGCCGGTGGTCTGGGCGCTGCTGGCCCAGGCCTACGCGCGGTTTGGCGTACAGCCGACCTTGCTCGAACGGGACTTCAACTTCCCGCCCTATGCCGCGCTGGTGGGCGAATTGCAGACCATTCGCCAGTTGCAACACCAAACCGTTACCCGGCAGGCGGTGATCCATGGCTGAGCCCCGGCAGACACTGCATCAGCAGCAACAGGCGCTGACCCGTTACCTGCGCGACCCTGAACACTGCCCGGTCCCGGCCGGCATGGACGCGGTGCGGGCGCAGGTGTACCGCGACCTGATTTTCGAGAACATGCGCTCGTTGCTCAGCGGCACCTTCCCGGTGCTGGTGAGCGTGTTGGGGCAGGACCACTGGCGTGCCTGCGTGCGCCGCTTTCTGCGCGAACATCGCTGTGCCACCCCCCGGTTCGGTGAAATCGCCGAGGAATTCGTCGGTTACCTCGCTGCTCACTCGTCGCCGGATTGGCCGCCGTTCGTGGCAGAGCTGGCGCACTACGAGTGGGTCGAGATGGCGCTGCTGCAATCCCAGGCCGAGCCGTTGCCGACACCTGACGAGGCCTCCTGGCTCGACCAGTCGCTGCGTGTCTCGCCCCTGGCCTGGCCGCTGGCGTACCAGTGGCCGGTGCATCGCCTGGCGCCGAACCACCAGCCCTTGACGCCACCGGCCCAGCCGACGCTGCTGCTGGTGCGGCGAACACCTGGGTTTGCTGTGCGCTTTTCCGAACTCAGCCCGTTGGCCTGGCGGCTTTTGCAGCGTATCGAGGAATATCCCGGGTTGGCGGGGCGAGGGCAGTTGTTGGCGTTGGCGCGGGAGGCGGGGGTGGATTCATCCGCGTTCATGGACAGCGCGGTGGCGCTGCTGCGGCGGATGCAGGACGAAGGGGTTGTTGGCGTACAGCAGTAATCTGCCCATTTGAAGTGCTAACCCCTGTGAGGGCCTGCTGTGGGAGCAAAGCTTGCTCGCGATGGGTCGCCCTCGGTCTGACTGATTGACCGAGTCGTCTGTATCGCGGGCAAGCCTTGCTCCCACAGCAAGCTCGCTCCCACAAGGGATTTTTGTCAGGCCTTGTTTCGCTGGTGTACACCGATCTTCAGCAGCGCATCCACGCTCAACTTCCCAGCCCCCTGCAACAGCAACGGCAGCAACGCCACCAGGTAGATCAACGGCAGCTTGAAGTTGCCATGTCCCTTGTTGGTAATCCCATAGCCCTGGGCCAGTTCGCTCAAGCTTGACCAATCCGCCGGCCAGTGCACGGCGGCAGTCGCCACCACGGTGACGACGATCAGCGCCAGCGCCGACAGGCGCGTACCCAGGCCGATCAACAGGGCGATGGCGCCGATCAGTTCGGCCCACATCGCCAGTTCCCAGTTCCACTGGGCCGGCACATGGTTGAAGGGGAACGGGAAGGCGGACTGGATCTCGGCGAACCAGTTCTCGCCGTTCCATTTCTCCAGGCCGGACTCGAAGAACTCCCAGGCCAGGAACAGGCGCAGGCCCAACGGCGCGAGCCATGCACCTGCGTGATCGAGATGAAGGTGCAGCGTTTTCAAGGCGTTTGAATACATGATCGATTCCCCTGGGCTCAAGCCGCGTGTGGCGGCCGTTGGCGTCGCTGGGTGGCCTGGGCCAGCTTGCCCACCAGGCGGATGGCGGTGGCGGCGCAGATCAGGCCGAAGGGCAGCACATACCAGGCGCTCATGGTGATGCGTTTGAAGTTGGAATAGGCAAAGATCGCCGCCAGCACCCACATGCCGGTGACGTGCAGGCGCTTCCAGGCCCTGAAACCGATCAGGCGCGTGGTGCTTTTGAACGAGGTCAGCGCCAGCAGCAGGATGAACACGTAGCCCACGGTACCTGGCACGTTGCCAAGGGTGGTGCGGCCGGGCCAGAACTCGGGATTGAGCTGGCCGTAGCTGTAGATCAGCACGGCATGGACCAGATGGGAAAACGCAAAGGCCAGCCCGATGAAGCGCCGTTCACGCACCAGCGACCGGCTCAGGGGCGAGGGCACCAGCACCGCGAATGCCGAGGCGGTGAAGGCCAGCAGGAACAAAATGAAGGACGAGCGCGCCGTGGCGCGAATGGCGCTGCGCACGCCTTCGGTCAGGTCTGGGTTGAGCACCAGGATCAACCCGGTCATCAACAGCACCAGGGCGGCGAGCAGGCTGAACAGCGACCAGCCCTGATAACGAAAGGGGGATGCAGTTGCGATAGGCATGTAAAGGCTCCTTGGATGGTGAGACCCGGTCGTGACAGCAGCCGGGAACAGGGGGGAGTCTTTCAAACAGGTGTAAGCGGGGTGTGTCCGCAACGCAGGACTGTGCAAGTTTGTGTATGCCGATCATCCGCAGACACACTGGCATACAAACCCGCATCCAAATCCAACCCCTGTGGGAGCGAGCTTGCTCGCGATGGCGTCAGGTCAGTTGAACAGGTGCTGGCAGATACACCGCTATCGCGAGCAAGCTTTGCTCCCACAGGTCCTGCTCAAACAGATCTGATGGGTGTACGACCGGGAGAGGCAGGTCGGCTACTAGGCCGCCTCGCGGTAGACGTTGATCTCGGGCGCCCCGTTAACCACGCTGGCCGAACGCAGGCATTGTGGAGTGGGCATCCCGGCATGGATGCCGGGATAGCCGCGCTGGGCCATGGATGGCCCTTCGCGGCGGGCCCACGGAGCAATGCCTTCGTTCGGGCATGCCGAGCCTAAGCGAGGCACCGAGTGGTGGGGCAAAAGCGTTTTGCTTACTTTTGCGCTGTTCAAAAGTGAGCCGCCGTCAGGGCGGAACCCTAAGCAGCCGTTACCGCAGCAATGGATGTGTACTCAATCAACAACATCCTAGCCGACGGTCAGGCCGCCATCGCGAGCAAGCTCGCTCCCACAGAGGCTGTGTCAGCTTGCGAATGCCAGGCGCAACTCGGCACACAGGCCGCCGCCGTCGCGGTTGCTCAGGGTCAGTGAGCCGCCCATGGCGATCGCCAGTTGCTGGGCGATGGCCAAGCCCAGGCCGGTGCCGCCGGTTTCCCGGTTGCGCGAGCTTTCCACCCGGTAAAACGGCTTGAGCACCTCGGCCAGTTCCTGCTCGTTGATCCCGGGGCCGCGGTCCAGTACCTGGATCGCCAATTGCCCGTTGTCGGCGAGCTGCACATGGATCTGCGCCGCGCCACCGAACTTCAGGGCGTTGTCCACCAGGTTGACCAGCACCCGCCGCAGGGCATGGGGACGGGTGTCGATGACCGCGGCGTTTTTCCCGGTCAATTGCACGTCCTTGCCCGTGTCCTGGTAGTCGAACGCCAGGCTGTCGAGGAACGCATCCAGGCTGATCCGGCAACTGGCCTCGGTGGCGCCGTGGATGCTGCGGGCATAGGCCACGCCTTCACGCACCAGGTGCTCCATTTCACTCAAGTCGCTCCACAGCTTGTCTTTCTCGATCCCCTCGTCCATGAATTCAGCGCGCAGCTTCATGCGCGTGATGGGGGTCTGCAAGTCGTGGGAAATCGCCGCCAGCAACTGCATGCGCTCCTTGAGGTAGGCAGCAATGCGGTCCTGCATGGCGTTGAACGCTTTGGCGGCATGCACCACTTCGGTCGGGCCTTTCTCGTCCAGGCGTACACCGTGGGCGTTCGGGTCTAGAGTTTCCACCGCTTGGGCCAGCCGGGTCAGCGGGCCGACGGCGAGGCGCACGGCCAGCCAGGTGCAGCCGATCAACAGCGCCAACTGCCCCAGCAACACCATCGGCAGCCAGGGGGAGAGGGGCATCATCGCCGGGCGTACGTCGATGGTCAGCGGGTTGCCGTCCGCCAGGCGCAGGTGCGCCTGATAGTGCATTTTCGGCCCGGGAATCTGTTTGAAGGTCAGGCCATAGGCCTGGCCGATGGCTTCCTGGATCGAACTGACCGAGATCGGCGCGTCGGCCAGATCCATCGGTTGGCCGGCCTGGCCTTCGTCGAGCAGATAGCCATAGTTGCGCCGGGCGAGTTTCGGCAGCCAGGCCTGGCGCTCGGCGGCAGGCAGGCGGTCGAGAATGGCGACGGAGGTCGAGACGTCGGTTTCCAGGTTGCCGAGCATGGTCGACTTGGCGCTTTGGTAGCGCTCGTAGTACTGGACGCCGAAGGACAGCCCCTGGGCCAGGATCAGGCCGATCAGGAAGATCAGCGATAGCCTCGAGGCCAGCGTACGCGGCCAGCGCAACGACAGGCTCATACCGAGGCCTCGAGGATCTCCACCGGCAGCGAGAACACGTAGCCTTCGCTGCGCACGGTCTTGATGTAGGCCGGCTCCCGCGCGTCGTCCAGCAGGCGCTGGCGCAGGCGGCTGACCAGCAAATCGATGGAGCGATCGAACAGGTCGGCGTCCCGGCCCTGGGTCAGGTTAAGCAACTGGTCGCGGTTGAGCACCCGTTGCGGATGGTCGAGGAATACCCGCAACAAACGATATTCGGCGCCGCTCAAGGCAACCATGGTGCCGTCGGTGTCCAGCAGGTGGCGGGCGGTGGTGTCCAGGCGCCAGCGCCCGAACGCCAGCAGGCGACCGCTTTCGGTGACCACCAGGTTGGGCGGCAGCATGCGGGTGCGGCGCAGCACGGCATTGATGCGGGCCAGCAGCTCACGGGCGGCGAAGGGCTTGACCAGGTAATCGTCGGCGCCCATTTCCAGGCCGATGATGCGGTCGGTTTCGTCGTTGCGCGCGGTGAGCATCAGCACCGGCGTGGCCTTGTGCTTGCCGGCACGCAGCTCCCGGCACAGCACCAGGCCGTCGTCGCCGGGCATCATGATGTCCAGCACGATCAGGTCCACCGGGGTGGTTTCCAGGAAGGCGCGCATTTGCCGGCCATCGGCAACGACGGTGGTGCGCAGGCCGTTCTTTTTCAGGTAGTTGCCAACCAGTTCTCTGATCTCGCGATCGTCATCCACTATCAACACATGATCGACATGATCCATGGTGTCCAGCTCCTCGGCGTTTCGTTGCGAGCAGTCTACAGGCGCCGGCCGGCCCGGCTCGCGGCGGTTTGTATTGCAGTGTATCTGGCGCGCGACGGATACACAGCGATGCAAAAAGCCACCTGGCTCGATACAGGCGCGATACCTGCGCGGCATTCAATGGCGTCCATCGAGGCAACACAACAGGCCTCGGCAGATAAACCCATTGAATCGAGGAATCGCCATGAACAGCAAAGCCATCTACGCCGCCTGCCTTTTCGCCGCACTGAACATTTGCACGCTGTCGGCCCGGGCCGAAAGCAACGTGCCGGCGCAAACCTACACCTACGGCACCCACCTGGACATCCAGAAGGTGCTGTCCCTTAGCGAAGACGCCGAGCCGACCTGCGGCGTGGTCAACGCCCACATGACCTACCTGGATTCGGCAGGCCACAAGCAAGCGTTGGACTATCGCAAGTTTTCCGATAACTGCAGCAACCAGAACTGACCTGCTTTTGTGGCGAGGGAGCTTGCTCCCGCTGGGCCGCGAAGCAGCCCCCGAAATCGACCTGACAACTGGATGCTTCAGGAAAATAAAGAGGGCCGCTTCGCGCCCCAGCGGGAGCAAGCTCCCTCGCCACAGGGTCTATGTCAGCTTTTTATTTTGAGGTGTTGCCATGCTTCTGATCGCTTTTCTCGGCGGGATCCTGACGATCCTAAGCCCCTGCATTCTTCCGGTGGTGCCGTTTCTGTTTGCCCGGGCCGATCGCTCCCGTGGCTCGGTGCTGCTGACCCTTGGCGGCATGGTGCTGACGTTTGCCCTGGTCTCCAGCCTGGCGGTGGTCAGCAGCGAGTGGGTGCTGCGTGCCAGCAGCGTCGGCCGGCAAGTCGCCTTGGTGGTGATGGTGGTGTTTGCCTTGTCGCTGATCTTCAGTCGGGTCGGCACCTGGTTGGCGCGGCCGCTGGTCAGCCTGGGTAATCGCCTGGACGCCGGCGCCGGGCGGATGGCCGGGCCTGTGGCTTCAGTGCTGATCGGGGTCGCCACCGGGTTGCTCTGGGCGCCGTGCGCCGGACCGATACTCGGGGTGATCCTGACCGGGGCCATGCTGCAAGGCGCCAGCACACAAACCAGCCTGCTGTTGCTCGCCTACGGCCTGGGCAGTGCCTTGTCCCTGGGGACGCTGATCCTGGCCGGGCGCGGACTGGTCGGACGCCTGAAACTCTCGCTGCCGATCACCACCTGGCTGCGCCGGGGAACAGGGGTGGCGGTGTTGCTGGCGGCCGTGGCGATTGGCACCGGGGCGGATGACCGCTTGTTGGCGGCGACTTCCTCCCAACAATCGGCCAGCTTGGAAAAAAGCCTGCTGCAGAACGTGCCCAAGGCCATCGACTATGTGGTGAGCAAGGCTGGCGCAAGTTCCATGCCGGCCCTCGAATCCCAGGGCGCCATGCCTGCGCTGGACGGCGCGGTGCAATGGCTGAACTCGCCGCCGCTGAGCAGCGAATCACTCAAGGGCAAGGTGGTGCTGGTGGACTTCTGGACCTACGACTGCATCAACTGCCAGCACACCTTGCCCTATGTGAACGGTTGGGCGAAGAAGTATGAAAAGGACGGCTTGGTAGTGATCGGTGTCCACACCCCGGAGTACGGCTACGAGAAAATCATCGACAACGTCCGCGAGCAGGTGCGCAAGCTGGACATCCACTACCCGGTGGCGATCGACAATCAGTATGCGATCTGGCGCGCCTTCAACAATCAGTATTGGCCGGCCCATTATTTCATCGATGCCAAGGGGCAGGTGCGCTATAGCCATTTTGGCGAAGGACGCTATGGCGAGCAGGAGCAGGTGATCCAGCAACTGCTGCAGGAGGCGAAGGCTAGCCAGATTGATAGCTAAACCGTTTAATTTCAATATTTTGTAGTTATATTATCAATCTGTTTCTAGTTCGACGCGCCACTTGCGAACGAATGTCGCAGATGGCGAAGGCAAGCCGTCCCCGTGGCGAGGGAGCTTGCTCCCGCTGGGCCTGTAGGAGCTGTCGAGCGGAGCGAGGCTGCGATCTTTCCCCTGACACTTGAGTCTCAAGCGAAAGATCAAAAGATCGCAGGCTTCGCCAGCTCCTACAGAGCCCAGCGGGAGCAAGCTCCCTCGCCACAGGGTTGCATGCGGATTCGAGAATGGCATGCAAATGCTGGCCCCTTGCTCAGTTACATAAGGTCAAACTTCTTTCCTTTCAGAAAGTTGGGCGACAAACCTATGCGTATTTCTATGTGGGTCGTGGCGACATTTCTCCTGGCCGCCGTTTCGCTTGAGGCCCAGGCCAGGGTGCTGACGCAAAACCAGCAGTCGGTGTGCCGCTGGGGGTCGGATATCGCGGCAGGGGCGCAGGCGTCGAAGCTTTCCGGCGTCAGCCTGTACGGCGCGCGCAAGAAGCTGCAAGTGCGCAAGTTTCCCCGGCCCTGGATGCGCATGACCGCCCTGGGCATTACCGAGCAGACCTACAACAGCGCTTCGCGCCTCAAGCCGGTCGCGGTCAAGCAGACTTACTACGAACAATGTGTCCGTCACGAACTGGCGCGACGCTAGGCCCTCAGGCCGGGCTGCGGCCCGGCATTTCGATGCCATGCAGGTTTACCCGTCGATACAGGGTTGCCCGGGAAATGCCCAGGGCCCGGGCGGCGGCGGTGGGTTTCCAGCGATGGCGCACCAAGGCATCGAGCAGTGCCTGGCGTTCCGGGCTGGCGCTCGGTTCCGGCCCGTGATCGGCGGCGTCCGTGTGGTGCATTGACTCGGGCAGATGGCTGAGCTGGACCACGCTGGCTTCGCACACCGCGCACGCATAACGCAGCACATGGCGCAACTGGCGCACATTGCCCGGCCAGTGATAACCGAGCAGGCATTCCAGGGCCGCGCCGCTCAATTGCACTGTTGCCCCGCACAGCGCCGACTCCTCGGCAAGAATTCGATTGATCAACGCCAGCCGGTCGCTGCGCTCGCGCAACGGTGGCAGCTGGAAGCGCGCGCCACCCAGGCGGAAATACAAATCCTCGCGAAACTCGCCGGCGGCTACCAGGGTCTCCAGGTCGCGGTGGGTGGCGCAGATCACCTGGATGTCGACGGCCTTGCGGCGGGACCCGCCCAGTGGCGCCACTTCACCCTCGGCCAATACGCGTAGCAGGCGGGTCTGCAAGGCCAGCGGCATGTCGCCGATTTCATCCAGGAACAAGGTGCCGCCATCGGCCTGTTGCAACAGACCCTGCATGCCTTTGGCCGAGGCACCGGTGAAGGCGCCGGCGACGTAGCCGAACAATTCGCTTTCGATCAGGCTTTCGGGAATAGCGGCGCAGTTCAACGCCACGAAAGGGCGATCACGGCGCTGGCTGGCCTGGTGCAACTGACGGGCGAACACTTCCTTGCCGGAACCGGTTTCGCCCTGGATCAGCACCGGCAGGTTGCGATCTTTCACCCGCACCGCCAGGCGCAGGCTGTCGGCCAGGCGTGGATCGATTTCCAACGGGGTCATCGCCACCCGCGAACGTGAACTGGCCCGCTGGCGTGGCGCGCTCAAGCGCCCGTGCATGGCGTGGTCGAGCGAGCAGAGGCTTTCGTCCCGGGCACGGTGCAGCAACTGCTGGTCGAACACCTGGCTGATGTGTTGCGGCAACTGCCCGTAATGTTGCAGCAGGTACTGGCGGGCGGCCGGGTTCAAGGCTTGCAGGCAACCGTCGTCGTCCCAGGCGAACAGGAAGTCCGGCTGGCTGTCGACGTAGCCGGCGTTGCGATGGGCCCGCAGCACCCAGTAACCCTGGGCGCTGCTCATGAAAAACGCCTGTTCGATCTCCCGGGCGCTCTGCACCACCATTTGCCGGATCAGGTGCTGCGAGCGCCGATCATCCGGCGAGCGCACCGCCGAGACGTCCAGCACCCCGAGCAATTCGCCCTGGGGGTCGAAGACCGGTGCGGCGGAGCAGGTCAGGCCAATGAACGCCGCCCGGAAATGGTCGCGCTTGTGCACCGTCACCGGGGCCTTGGCCGTGAGCACCGCCGCCACGCCGCAGGTGCCTTCCTCGCCCTCCGACCAACAGGTGCCCAGGTACAGCCCGGCCTTGCGGCAGTCATTGCGGATCGTGGTTTCCACCCGATAGTCGATGGTCTGGCCCTGGGCATCGGTCAGTAGCACGCAGTAGTCGGCATCGCGGACCCGGCCATGGAGGCGAGCCACTTCTTCGCTGGCGATATTGAGGAACAGCTCGGAGCGCTCACGGCATTGCTTGAGCACGTCCTGGGACAGGATGCGCGGGCCCTGCAGCGAACCGGGGTCCAGGTGATGTTGCTCCATGGACCGGCGCCAGGAGTCGAGGATCAGGTCCGGGACGGGCAGTTGTGGCAATTGGTTCGCGTTTTTCACCACGCGGCTGACGCAATCCACGTGCGCCCGGGAGTGAGCGGAAAGCATAGGGGCCTCCGATTCAGCTTCTTATCGTTGTGCGCACATTAAGCGCCGTTCGCCGGGTGCAGACAAGCTCGACGGGTTCTGCGGGCGGTGTGAGACGCCACGTCTCAGCGTCTCGCCGCAACCTCGTGCAGGCTGACATGGGGCGTCTCACCGGGGCTCGGTTCGCTTCATCGAAAATCCCATGGGGGCCGCTCTGGCCCGGGCTTTGAGCAGGTTTTTTTCACAACTGGCACCGCCCTTGCTCTACCTCTGGAGCCCGCTCGACGGGTCATCCAAGAATAACAACGAGGTGTCTATGGTTTCCTGCCCAGGCCGTGTGCCTGCCCCCTCCACGGTGGCGTCATGAGTCGCCGGCCGTTGACCGTGGGCATCATCGCCAACCCCGCATCGGGCCGTGACGTGCGGCGCCTGACCGCCAATGCCGGGCTGTTTTCCAGCACTGACAAGGTCTCGGTGATCCAGCGCCTGCTGGCCGCTTTCGGCGCCACCGGCATCGAACAGGTGTTGATGCCCACCGACATGATTGGCATGGCCGCCGCCGTGCTGAAGAACAGCCACAGCCGGCAAGCCCGCAGCAGCCACTGGCCGGCCCTGGAGTTTCTCGACCTGACCCTGCGCCAGACCGTCGAAGACACCCGCCGCGCCGCACGCCTGATGGCCGAGCGCGAGGTGGCGCTGATCGCCGTGCTTGGTGGCGACGGCACCCACAAAGCAGTGGCCGCCGAAGTCGGGGACATCCCGTTGCTGACCCTGTCCACCGGCACCAACAACGCCTTTCCCGAACTGCGCGAGGCCACCAGTGCCGGCTTGGCCGGCGGGTTGTACGCCAGTGGCCGGATCCCGGACTCGATCGGCTTGCGCCGCAACAAACGCTTGTTGGTCTGTGATGCCGGACGTGGCTTGCGCGAAGTCGCCCTGGTGGATGTCGCCGTGTCACCGCTGCGGTTTGTCGGCGCCCGGGCGATCAGTCGCGCACAGGACCTGGCCGAAGTCTTCGTGACCTTCGCCGAACCGCAATCCATTGGCCTGTCGGCGCTGTGCGGCTTGTGGTTTCCGGTGTCGCGCCAGGCACCGGGTGGCGCCTGGATGCGCCTGGACCCGCAATCCCCCGAAGCGCTGCTGGTGCCGCTCGCGCCAGGGCTGCTGCAAGGCTGTGGCGTGTTCGCTGCCGGGCCCCTGGAACCGGGCATCGCCCACGGTCTATCGCTCTCCAGCGGCACCCTGGCCCTGGATGGCGAGCGGGAAATCGAATTCAACGCGCAGGACCGACCCACGGTCACCCTCGATGCCGGCGGCCCGCTGAGCATCGACGTCAACGCGGTGCTGGCCTACGCCGCGCAACACCGTTTGCTGGCCATCGGCCGCGAACACCCGCAACACCCTCTGAATCTTCAAGAAGACACCCCAGGAGAATAAAAATGTCGACACCGCTCACCCACGATCAACTGCTGCACGCCTACCAGGTGATGCGCACCATCCGCGCCTTCGAAGAGCGCCTGCACGTGGAATTCGCTACCGGCGAGATTCCCGGTTTCGTCCACCTGTATGCCGGCGAAGAAGCCTCGGCCGCCGGCGTCATGGCCCATCTGGGCGATGACGATTGCATCGCGTCCAACCACCGTGGTCACGGCCATTGCATCGCCAAGGGCGTGGATGTCTACGGGATGATGGCCGAGATCTATGGCAAGAAAACCGGCGTCTGCCAAGGCAAGGGCGGTTCGATGCATATCGCCGATTTCGAGAAGGGCATGCTCGGTGCCAATGGCATCGTCGGTGCCGGCGCGCCGCTGGTGGTCGGCGCCGCGCTGGCGGCCCGGCTCAAGGGCACCGACAGTGTCGCCGTGGTGTTTTTCGGCGACGGCGGCTCCAACGAGGGCGCGGTGTTCGAAGCCATGAACATGGCCTCGGTGTGGAACCTGCCGTGCCTGTTCATCGCCGAAAACAATGGCTACGCCGAAGCCACCGCCTCCAATTGGTCGGTGGCCTGCGATCACATCGCCGACCGTGCGGCCGGGTTCGGCATGCCCGGGGTGACGGTGGATGGCTTTGACTTCTTTGCCGTGCATGAGGCCGCCGGGGCCGCCGTCGAGCGCGCCCGTGCCGGGGAAGGGCCGTCGCTGATCGAGGTCAAGCTGACCCGCTACTACGGCCACTTCGAGGGCGACGCCCAAACCTATCGGGCGCCCGACGAGGTCAAGCATTTTCGCGAGAACCAGGATTGCCTGATGCAGTTCCGCGAGCGCACCACCCGAGCCGGATTGCTCACCGTCGAGCAGTTGGACCAGATCGACAAGGAAGTGGACATGTTGATTGAAAACGCCGTGAACAAGGCCAAATCCGATCCCAAGCCCACCGCGGCGGACCTGCTGACCGACGTCTACGTCAGCTATCCCTGAACGCCCTCCTGAATAACAACAAATAGAGAATCCCATCATGGCGAGAAAAATCAGCTATCAGCAGGCAATCAACGAGGCCCTGGCCCAGGAAATGCGCCGCGACTCCAGCGTCTTCATCATGGGTGAGGACGTGGCCGGTGGTGCCGGCGCACCCGGTGAAAACGACGCCTGGGGCGGTGTGCTCGGCGTTACCAAGGGGCTTTACGACCAGTTCCCCGGACGCGTGCTGGACACGCCGCTGTCGGAAATCGGTTACGTCGGCGCGGCGGTCGGGGCCGCCACTTGCGGCGTGCGCCCGGTGTGCGAACTGATGTTCGTCGACTTTGCCGGCTGTTGCCTGGACCAGATCCTCAACCAGGCGGCGAAGTTTCGCTACATGTTCGGCGGCAAGGCCTCCACGCCCCTGGTGATCCGCACCATGGTCGGCGCCGGCCTGCGCGCCGCCGCCCAGCATTCGCAGATGCTCACATCGTTGTGGACGCACATTCCGGGACTGAAAGTGGTGTGCCCATCGTCGCCTTACGACGCCAAGGGCCTGCTGATCCAGGCGATCCGCGACAACGACCCGGTGATCTTCTGCGAGCACAAGTTGCTCTACAGCATGCAGGGCGAGGTGCCGGAAGAGCTCTACACCATTCCCTTTGGCGAGGCCAATTTCCTGCGCGACGGCAAGGACGTGACCCTCGTGTCCTACGGGCGCACCGTCAACACCGCCATGGACGCGGCGCGCAGCCTGGCCGGGCGTGGCATCGACTGCGAAGTCATCGATCTGCGCACCACCAGCCCGCTGGACGAGGACAGCATCCTGGAAAGTGTCGAGAAGACCGGGCGCCTGGTGGTGATCGACGAGGCCAACCCACGCTGTTCCATGGCCACCGATATTTCGGCGCTGGTGGCGCAAAAAGCCTTTGGCGCGCTCAAGGCGCCGATTGAAATGGTCACCGCGCCGCACACCCCGGTGCCGTTCTCCGACTCGCTGGAAGACCTGTACATCCCTGACGCGGCGAAGATCGAACAAGCCGTGCTCAACGTGATCGAGTGGAGCAAGCGCTGATGAGCCAGATTCATACCCTGACCATGCCCAAGTGGGGCCTGTCGATGACCGAGGGCCGGGTCGATGCCTGGCTCAAGGAGGAGGGCCAGGCCATCACCAAGGGCGATGAAGTGATGGACGTGGAGACGGACAAGATCTCCAGCAGCGTCGAAGCACCGTTTTCCGGCATCTTGCGCCGGCAGATTGCCCGGCAGGACGAAACCCTGGCGGTCGGCGCCTTGCTCGGCATCGTGGTCGAGGGCGAAGCCAGCGATGCCGAGATCGATGCGGTCATCGAACAGTTCCTATCGACCTTTGTCCCCGGTGATGCGGCCGACGAAGACAGTGGGCCGAAACCGCAGAAAGTCGAGTTGGACGGCCGGGTGATCCGCTATTTCGAGCGAGGCGAGGGCGGCACGCCGCTGTTGCTGGTGCACGGTTTCGGCGGCGACCTGAACAACTGGTTGTTCAACCATGAGGCGTTGGCGGCCGGGCGTCGGGTCATTGCGCTGGATCTGCCGGGCCACGGCGAATCTTCGAAAACCCTGCAACGCGGCGACCTGGACGAACTGAGCAGCGTGGTGCTGGCCTTGCTCGATCACCTGGACATCAACGCTGTGCATCTGGTGGGGCATTCCATGGGTGGGGCGGTGTCGCTGAATGCCGCACGCCTGATGCCCCGGCGAGTCCGGTCGCTGACCTTGATCGGCAGCGCCGGGCTTGGCGCGCAGATCAACGGCAGCTACCTGCAAGGTTTTGTCGAAGCGGCCAACCGCAACGCCCTCAAGCCGCAACTGGTGCAACTGTTTTCCAATGCCGAGCTGGTCAACCGCCAGATGCTTGACGACATGCTCAAGTACAAGCGCCTGGAGGGCGTGGACGCGGCGCTGCAGCAACTGTCAGCGACGCTGTTCGCCGACGGCCGCCAACAGGTGGATTTGCGCGAAGTGGTGCAGGCCGGCGACGTACCGAGCCTGGTGATCTGGGGCAGCGATGACGCAATCATCCCGGCGGTCCATAGCGAGGGGCTAAGTGCCCAGGTCGAGGTGCTGTCCGGCCAGGGCCACATGGTGCAAATGGAAGCGGCCGAGCAGGTCAACCGGCTGATCCTCGGCTTCGTCGAGCAGCACTGATCAAGCGGGCGGCGACATGCGTCGTCGTCCCTACAAAATTCTGGAGGCAACGCTATGAACGTTTCAATCAAGCCGACCCGCAGCATGCGCGCCGCCGTCTGGCATGGCCGCAACGACATCCGCGTCGAAGACGTGCCACTGCCGGTTTCGCCGCCCGCCGGTTGGGTGCAGATTCGCGTGCAATGGTGCGGCATCTGCGGCTCCGACCTGCATGAATACGTGGCCGGGCCGGTGTTCATTCCAGTGGACGCGCCGCACCCGCTGACCGGGATCAAGGGCCAGTGCATCCTCGGCCATGAGTTCTGCGGCGAGATCGTCGAACTGGGCGCTGGTGTCGAAGGCTTCAGTGTCGGTGAACCAGTGGCGGCGGACGCCTGCCAGCACTGCGGCACCTGCTATTACTGCACCCACGGGCTCTACAACATTTGCGAGAACCTGGCCTTCACCGGGCTGATGAACAACGGTGCGTTCGCCGAACTGGTCAACGTGCCAGCCAACCTGCTCTACAAACTGCCCGCCGATTTCCCGGCCGAGGCCGGTGCGCTGATCGAGCCGTTGGCGGTGGGCATGCATGCGGTGAAAAAAGCCGGGAGCCTGCTGGGCCAGAACGTGGTGGTGGTCGGTGCCGGGACCATCGGCCTGTGCACCATCATGTGCGCCAAGGCCGCCGGTGCGGCCCAGGTGATCGCCCTGGAAATGTCCGGCGCGCGCAAGGCCAAGGCCCTGGAAGTCGGGGCCAACCATGTGATCGATCCGAACGAATGCGACGCCCTGGCCGAAGTCCGCCGCCTGACCGCTGGCCTGGGGGCCGATGTCAGTTTCGAATGCATCGGCAACAAGCACACCGCCAAACTGGCCATCGACCTGATTCGCAAGGCCGGCAAGTGTGTGTTGGTGGGCATTTTCGAGGAACCCAGCCAATTCAATTTCTTCGAACTGGTTTCAACCGAAAAACAGGTACTCGGTGCGCTGGCCTACAACGGTGAATTCGCCGATGTGATTGCCTTCATCGCCGATGGACGCCTGGACATCTCCCCACTGGTCACTGGTCGCATCCAGCTGGAGCAGATTGTCGGCCAGGGCTTCGAGGAATTGGTCAATAACAAGGAGCACAACGTGAAAATCATCGTGTCTCCCGCACGGATCTGAGAGCGCCTGACGTGGGCGATTTGGCGATGGCCGGCAGCGGCCATCGCATTTTTTTGAGGCCAGGGGCGACGTTCAGTCCGGACGATAGTCTTGCCAGACGGTCCTTTCGTTGAGTTGCAGTTGCTGCTCTTCTTCTTGCCGAAACGTACGGTCGCAGTCGAGGAAGAACTCATCGAGCTGCGGTGGCTTGATGCCGGTGCCACTGAGCATCGAATGCACCTGGCCGCGGTGATGGATCTGATGTTCGAACAGGTGCAACAGCAGCCGGTCGATGCGCTCGCGCACCACACCGTCGACACGCACCAGCTCCACGGAGCGGGCGAGGTCTTTCTCCCGCAGGGTTTCGCAGAACGCCACCAGCCGCTGGTCGGTCCGGGTTTGGCTTTGCTTCAGTTGGGCAAAGGCCAGGGTCTCGGAGAAGTCTTTTATCTGCCCATCGCGGTCGCCTTCCAGGGCGGTGAGGTAATAGCGGTCAACTTCCAGGATGTGGCAAAGCGTGGCTTGCATGGACGGGAAGAACCCCGTGCGCGGCGCTTCGTATTCGGCCTCGCTTAACTGCGCGCAGGCGCTGAGCAGCCTGTGGTTGGCCCATCGGTTGTTCAGGGCCTGGGCCAGGAAATAATTCATGGGAAGCCTCGTCAAGACTTTGTGGGAGCGAGCTTGCTCGCGATTTAGTCGGCACATCCAGCATAGCCGGCTCAGGCAGACCGCTATCGCGAGCAAGCTCGCTCCCACAGGTTGAGTCGCATGGGCTCACTGTTGTGTATTCACCACAAATCCCTGTGGGAGCGAGCTTGCTCGCGATAGCGGCGGCACCATCACCGCCAGTTAGCGCCATGCCCTTGGGTCAAAGCCCCACATCCGGCAACACTGGCCGATTGGCCATGGCCATGGCCTTGGCCATGATCTGCTCCACATACACCCGGTCCGCTTCCGGCAGGGCCAGGCGCGGTGGGCGGGTGAGGGCGCTGCCGCGGCCGGCGATGGCTTCGCACAGCTTGATGCATTGCACCAGGTCGGCGCGGGCGTCCAGGTGCAGGATCGGCATCAGCCATTCATAGATCGGCATTGCTTCGGCGAAGCGTCCGGCGCGGGCCAGGCGGAAAATGGTCTCGCCTTCTTTTGGGAACACGTTGGACATGCCCGAGACCCAGCCTTCGGCGCCCACGGCGAGGCTTTCCAACACCACGTCATCGAGGCCTGCAAACAGCACAAAACGGTCACCGACTTCGTTGCGCACGTCGATAAAGCGCCGGGTGTCGCCGGAGGAGTCCTTGAAACACACCACGTTGTCGCAATCGGCCAGGGAAATCAGGATGTCCGGCGTCACGTCATTCTTGTAGATCGGCGGGTTGTTGTAGACCATCAGCGGCACGTCGGCGTGGCGGGCCACGTAGCGGAAATGCTCGGCGGTCTCGAAGGGCTTGGAACCGTAGACCAGCGCCGGCATCAGCATCACTCCGTCGACGCCGACCTTGCGCACTGCGTTGGCAACCTTGGCGGCTTGCACGCTGGTGAATTCGGCCACGCCGCAGATCACCGGCACGCGGCCACGGGAGGCGTCTACCGCGACTTCGGTCACGGCGATTTTTTCCTCGGCGCTCAAGGAAGTGTTTTCCCCCACCGACCCGCAGACCACCAGGCCGGAAACGCCATCACGGATGACGTTGGAAATCACTTGGTGGGTTTTTTCCAGATTGATGGAAAAGTCATCGTTGAATTGGGTGGTGACGGCAGGGAAGACGCCGCTCCAGTTGATGCGTTTGCTCATGGGTTGTCTCCGTTTTTGATAGTGCTTTTGTGGCGAGGGAGCTTGCTCCCGCTGGGCCTGTAGGAGCTGTGTAGGAGCTGTCGAGTGCAACGAGGCTGCGATCTTTTGATCTTTCGCTTGAGATTCAAGTGTCTGGGGAAAGATC
>NZ_MUOA01000075.1:0-136534 GCF_002001065.1 Pseudomonas sp. A25(2017)
AACCGAAGCATTAGTGGCACTGGCCCGCAAGCTTGCCCGAGTGGTATTCGCCCTGCTGAAGAACCAGAGCGAATACTTACCGAAAGGCATTTAAGGGGTAGCCCCGTACCATAGAATCTCCCACAGGGGGGCTGTGTTGGATATGAATTTTGTGACCACTGGAGATTGAGTGTGGGAGCGAGCTTGCTCGCGAAGGCGGTGGCTCAGTGGCATGGCTGTTGGGCTTGCCGGCCTCTTCGCGAGCAAGCTCGCTCCCACAGGAGACACGCGGTCTCATCAAGAGCCAGGTCGGCTACCAGGCCGCCTCGTGGTGGACGTTGATCTCGGCGCCCCGTTAACCACGCTGGCCGAACGCAGGCATTGTGGAGTGGGCATCCCGGCATGGATGCCGGGATAGCCGCGCTGGGCCATGGATGGCCCTTCGCGGCGGGCCCACGGAGCAATGCCGGAGTGAGGGCACACCGAGCCTAGGCGAGGTGCCGAGTGGTGGGGCAGAAGCGCTTTGGTTACTTTCGACTGGGCCGGCTTCCGGGCTTTTCGAAAGTGACCCGCCGTCAGGGCGGAACCCTAAGTGGCCGTTACCGCAGCAACGGATATACACACCGGAATAGCTTTATCGCCTCCCAGGCATTCCCCAAGCTCAGCGATTATTCAGATAAGCCTTCCCATAATGCCGCTCCATCCGCGCCTGAATCAGCTCCAACGCAATGGACATCAACCAATAAATAATCGCCGCCGTCGTCAGCATCTCGATATAGCGATAACTGGAACGCCCATAAGACTGCGCCAGAAACATCACCTCCCAAACCCCCATCACCGAAATCAACGAAGAGTCCTTGAGCATGGAGATGAACTGGTTGGTGGTCGGCGGGATGATGGTGCGCATCGCCTGGGGCAGGGTGACGCGCCAGAAGATCACGGTTTCGCTCAGGCCCAGGGCGAGGGAAGCTTCGCGTTGGCCGTTGGGGACGCCGAGGATCCCGGCGCGGAAGATCTCGCTCAGGTAGGCGCCGTAGTTCAGCGACAAGGCAATGATCCCAGCGGCGATGGCGCCCGGGACCACGCCCAGTTGGGGCAGGCCCAGGTAGATCAGCAGGATCTGGATCAGCAGCGGCGTGCCGCGAAAGAACGACGCATAGAAACTGGCGATACCGAACGCCACCGCACTGCTGGACAGCCGCGCCAGGGCGGTGATGAAGCCCAGCAATGACGAAGCGAAGATCGAGCACAAGCACAGGAACAGTGTCAGCACCGCGCCTTGCAAAAAGCCATTGGGCGCCAGGTGCACACCCAGCAGGTTCGGCAATTTGTCGAGGATGATGGAGAACTTCAGGTCGAAGCTCAGGAAGAAACTCGCGAACAGCACCAGCATGGCCGCCCAGGTCAGGTACAGCCGGGTGCGAAAACCGAAGATTTTTTGCAGGCGTGACTCAGCCACCGGTGGCGGTGGCTGAGGGGGTGGAAAAGAAGTCATTGGGTAATGTCGGCGCCGATCCATTTCTGTGAGAGTTTGCTCAAGGTGCCGTCCTGTTTCAACTGGGCAAAGACTTCACGCACCTTGTTGTCCCACTGGGCGTCGCCCTTTTCGATGGCCACCGAGTTCGGCTCGGAGTAGAGCGCCTCGCCGGCCAGCTTGAAGCGCTTGTCTTCGGTCAGGCGCGGCTGTGCGGTCACCAGGTTGGTCAGCACCGCGTCCAGGCGCACCCCGGCGCCCAGGCCCAGGTCCTGGAAGGCCACGTTGTCGGTGTCGTACGGGGCGATCTGCACGTCTTCGAATGGATAGCTCAGTTGAGTATCCTCGGCGCCTTCGATCACCAGGTTCTTGTTCAGGTAGCTCTCGTAGCTGGAGGCGCTGGTCAGGCCGACCTTCTTGCCACTCAGGTCTTTGGCGCCGTGGATACGGTCGTCCTTGGCGTTGACTACGATCACCGCTGGCGAAGCGTAGTACTGGACCGGGAAATTGAACACTTCGGCGCGTGCCTTGCTCGGCGTCATGGAGCAAATGCAGATGTCATAGCGCCCGCTCCAGTGGCCGGCCGCGATCACGTCCCAGGAAGGGGTTTCCAGGCGCAGCTTCACGCCCAGTTTCTGCGCCACGGCCTTGGCGACGTCCACGTCAAAACCGTCGAGCTGGTTCTGATCGTTGAGGAACGAGAAGGGCGGGTAGCTTTCCATCAGCACGCCGACCAGTTCTTTTTTCTGTTCGATGCGATCCAGCGTGGCGCCGGCGAAGGCTTGCGAAGAGGCAGCCAGCAGAGTCAGGCCCAGGGCCAGCAGTGGTTGTAATTTCATGTGAGGGCCCTGATAGAAAAATAAGTTGTAGTTCACCGAATGGTGCGTATTAAATAGTTATAAGAACAACTCCGGTAGTGAGTATTTTTCATAAGCTTATGAGTGAATCGCATATGGGCTCAGCAACGACAGTCATTCTCGATGGCGGCATGGGCCGCGAACTGCAACGCCGGGGCGCTCCGTTCCGACAGCCCGAGTGGTCGGCGCTGGCCTTGAGCGAAGCGCCCCAGGCGGTAGAGGCCGTGCACGCGGCCTATATTGCCAGCGGCGCCAACGTAATCACCAGCAACAGCTATGCCGTGGTGCCGTTTCATATTGGCGAGGCGCGTTTCGCCGAAGAAGGCCAGGCCCTGGCCGCGCTGTCGGGCGAGTTGGCGCAGCGGGCAGTGCACGCTTCGGGCAAAGCAGTGCGTGTGGCCGGGTCGCTGCCGCCACTGTTCGGTTCCTATCGGCCGGATCTGTTCGACGCCTCCCGCGCCAGTGAATTGCTCGCGCCCCTGGTGAACGGCCTGGCGCCCCATGTCGACGTGTGGCTGGCCGAGACCCAAAGCTCCACGGTCGAAGCACGGGCGATTCACGCCGGGTTGCCGAAGGACGGCAAGCCGTTCTGGCTGTCGTTCACCCTGAAAGACGAAGACACCGATGAAGTGCCGCGCCTGCGCTCCGGCGAACCGGTGGCGGATGCCGCGGCGGTGGCGGCGGAACTGGGCGTTGAGGTGCTGCTGTTCAACTGCAGCCAACCGGAAGTGATCGGCGCGGCTATCGACGCGGCGCGGGATACCTTCGAGCGCCTGGGGGTGAAGATCCACATCGGTGCCTACGCTAACGCCTTCCCGCCGCAACCGAAGGAAGCGACGGCCAACGACGGATTGGACCCGCTACGCGAAGACCTCGACCCACCGGGTTATCTGCAATGGGCGGCGGACTGGCAAAAACGCGGTGCCAGCCATCTGGGCGGCTGCTGCGGGATCGGACCGGAGCATATTGCGGTGTTGGCGCAAAAGCTGGTCTGAACTTGATGAAATAACCTGTGGCGAGGGAGCTTGCTCCCGCTGGGCTGCGCAGCGGCCCCAAGAAATTTTCGGTTGCTGCGCAACCGAGCGGGAGCAAGCTCCCTCGCCACGGATCCGTGAGAGCTTGCTGACATTTGGGCTTACGCTTTCCCCGAAGCCCGTAGCCACACCTATACATATGTACGTCATTCCCGCTGAAACGGCGCGATAGGGTCCCAGTCCTACTCATCACCGGGACACCTGAATGACTGCCTTCCCTGAAAATGCACCTGACGTGACGCCGCATGCTGCCGGCGTACAGCTCAAACCCATCAGCCTGTTACCCCACGGTATTCGATTTCAACCTCATGAATTCGCCGATCAATGGCTAAATCAATGGGGCCTTATCGGCGATACGCGGGTAAAGGTCACCTATCAAGAGGTCGAGACAGTCGATTCGGCCGCTCAAAGAAAAACCTCATCGGTGCCGCTGCGTGACGCAGTGACACAAGGCTTTATAATTACCCACCAAAGCAAAGATGTTTTTCATTCCGGCAACCATTCCCCACGTGAAGGTTGGCGCTACCCACATCGCAGCCATATGTCGCTGGATTTCTCGTCACTTCGGGTGGGCGACGAGCCGTTGTCGCAAGCTATTCAACAGCAGCTAAAGGCCGGTATTCCAAGCAATTATCAAGGCCCGGAGGAATCCTCGGTTATTGAAATGGATGTCCACGGAAAGTTACTGCGCGGTCAGGAAAATGAACAACTAAAGCAAATAGCGCTTTTGGACGCCAATCAAGTAAAGCTGGCGCGCTTGTTTGCCGGTCTACCCACGTTTGATGCGGTGATCAAGGGTTCGCTGGTCGAGGCGATTCACGCCAAGATAGCTCGGCGAAAATTTCGCGCGACGTTGCAAGAAAATATTGATCCCGATCATTGTTATGTCAATGGCTTTTCTACGGACTCAAGCGGTAAGCGTTTATGTACCGTCTCGCAGAGTTTTACCGAGGTCATGTGGCATGGCCTATTGACCGATACAGCCCCTGTTTATACATCAGCTGACGTAGGCTTCTTCAACCGTCCGGGCAGCACGGATGAGGAAAGCAGCTTCTTTGCCATCCCGGTGGAAAAGCAAATACTAAGCGCCATGGAGGCGGTGTTTTATATTGCCAACCCCACGACAAACGAAAAACTGAAGCGCCAGTTTCATGAAGCGCTGGCACTGTTTCGCAATAAAAAAAACGATGCAGATAGCCCAGCCACAGCGCAAGAGACATTCGCCCATTTGCTTTCCCGGCGATTTCAGCTTCTTTCCGATTTATATAAAGCTGATCGCAACCCTGCGCAACCCACCGACAGTGTGAACGCTCGGCAACGTGAGGAAGACCGGCTGCTGGATATCATCACGACCCATCCTTCCAAGGCGCAAAGAAACACTCTGCTGAGAGCACCTGTTCCCAATGTTTACGCTGTGATGCTCGATATGGATACGGCGGCATCTCAGAAATGGCCTGCCGCGATGGTGATCAAACGAACCGATCAAGCGCCACTGTTTCTCTATTCCATGGAACGCGGCATTCAACGGTTCGATTCTTTTCAAGACATGGTCAAAAAAGTACTGGTCGTCCATGCAGGGCATCAGCGCACGATACGGGATATTTCGACTGAGCTGTCCGGGGATGTGTTCGAAGTGGCGGCATCGGAACTGCTCCAACTGCAAAGCAACGCGCTCGAAGCCGTCTTGAATGCGCCAGAAAACGAAACGGTAGCCCTGAGGACTTTTGCTCAAAGGACCGAAGATGCATTGCGCCTGCCTACGTTATCTCTTGCCGGTGCATTGGCTATTCGTCAGCAAACCTTGATTGAAAACAACCGTCCTCATTTCTATACAACCGCAACGCTTTCAGAACAAACCCGTTATCGTCGCTTGGAGCAAGATGTCCTCCAAGCTGTTTCGGATTTGGGTGACGGTATCCAGACGCTGCATCAGTTTACCCGCCAGAAGATCCAGCAATACCTGCAGCGAACCCTGCATCACGCGATAAAACCCGATCCAGACAAAACGATGGTGACGCTTGCTTTCGCAAAGGGTGCCAACCCGAGGCAGTCTCGTATTACCAGCCTGACCCAGCTGATACTCGATAACTTGCGCCCGCGGCAGTACCCCAATGCAATGCGAGAGGTCATGGCTGTTCACCTTGTCGATAAAGATGGCAAGCGGATACGACATCCGGTGAGTGGCTTGCTGATGACATTGAAAGGGCGCGAACTCGCCACGATGGCGACAAGTATCGACGCTGGCGCACGTTATGAAACCCTGCTCAGGGCACAGATGAACAAGCCGGATTACAAAGCAGCCTGGCAAAAAGCGTACACGGCCAGTATGAAATTCAAAGGTTACGAGACCCTGCTCAGGGGGGATGAAATATTCAAGGTCACCCGACTCGATAAAGCCTTCGAGCCACCTAAAGTCAAAAAACTGGTCACGCTCTGGCTAGACGCCGTGCTGCAATCGCCAGAGGCAAAAACGCGTCCACAGGTCATGGGAAAAAACGTGCAGGTACATGGCCTTTTGCTGGGTGGCAGTGTAGGGGCTGGAGGCCAGCACGGGACGATGGGTAACGCAGTCAGCGTTGACGGCGCCTTGATTTTTTCCGATCAGGACGGGCCGGATATTAAGGGAACCGTAGGTGTTTATTTTCCAGACAGTCCCGACGGAGAAGATTTTCACGAATTTGCCAATCTGGCCGATGGGGTCGGGGGGCTTCTACGACAAGAGCCATGGCAGGACTACTTCCGTTCACGCATTTGCGCGGTCAATCCCGAAGAAATAAAGCACCGTGGTCGTCCCTTGATTCGCGCAAGCGTTATCACAGGCGATCTGCTTGAAGCGCTTCACCGAGCGCACGTTGATTTCCATAGCGCTTATGCGGACCACCGCTCTAACAGCAACGCGGATATACGTCGTGAAACAGCAGTAAGGATGGTCATGGTAGCCATGGAAGTGTTCATGGACTTGGCCGGCATGCTGTTGATACCCGGTTTCCAAATACTCAGGCGTGCTGTCAAGACGGGCCTGCTCGTGGCCAGGACCGGTGCTGTTCCGATGGACCTGGACACCCTGGCATTTGTCTACAGAGTGGCTAATCATGGCGGACAGGAACTTGCCGCAGGGGCCACGGTTCCGGTCCGAGGCCAGTCGTCTTTCCTGGCGGTTACGGCGCGCCAGAGCCAGGGTGATGCACTGGCCGGGTTGCCCCTGGAAGCGGCACTCTATAACCGTTATGCGGTGACCGACACTTCACTGTTGCGAGGGTTGGCTGCAGATGCCCAGGGCTTCTATCGCCCCACGCTCAATTCTGTTGCTGGGGGCAGTTCCCGACCCGTCTACATACAGCAACCCGACGGGACCGTATTCCGGGTTCATGCCCATACGAGATTGAATGCAACCGAAGCCACCCTTGTCGACCCTGGCACCGGGTCGAGTATCCGCTCCAGTGGCGTGATGCGAAGTACCGTTGCCCGGATGCCCGACGGAGAGTGGCGTGCGGTTGGATTTGGTCAGGGCGGCGGGAAACGCCCGGCAGGTAGCTCTCCACAACCAGGCCCTTCCGAACCCAAAGTGCCTGCTCTGTCGCCTCGTGCCTCCGAATTGGTACGGACTGCTGGTCATTGGGACAACGACATCATGGATCTGGTCCCCTCTGTCATGACTCGTCTTCCGAGCTGGCCGCAGAACCGGAGCTTGCTGATCATGGACGAAATAACCGCAGGGAGTAGTTGGTCAGTACGCTTCACGCCGGGGCAATACGAGCGTTTCTATCCGATGAGTCAGCACCCCGATAGATCACCCACGGATATCGTCTTGAGGCGAACGGCTGAAAATCACTACAGCTTGATCTTGGGTAGACGGGTCGTTGGGATTCCCGCCGATGGCGATTGTTTTTTCAATGCCGTCGCCCGTGGGCTCAATGAAGGGCAAGCGCAGGAAGCCTTCACGATGCAAGGGCTGCGTAATGCAGCTGCCGATTATATCGATGGACACCCGGAAATCAGCCACTTCATGATGCCGCCGGCCTCCGGCTTGCAATTGGCGCTCTCCGACATCGCGCCTTGGTTGCAAGAGCTCTTGGAGGAGGCAGCGCTCTCTGATCTCACTCGGATTGTCTACAACGCCCCCAACCCACATCGCTTGTTCCAGCCGGTTCTGGATTACCTTGACCGTCACGCCAACAGCTTGGGCCGAAGGACGCTGGACGCAGCGCGGGACGCCATCCTGCCGCCGGAGATGTTGCAGGAGATCGGGCATCATCTATCGGTTCGGTCTCCGGAGCGCCTGATGCCAAGTAGCGCTCCCTTTTACACTCAGGAAACGCAATCCTTGAGCAGGTTCTTCGAAGACGTGCTGCTGGGTCCCATCGATGATTTGCATCTGACCGACCTGCTCAATAACGAATACCTTCAACTTTCTCAGGATGTGATCCATATCATGCTTGAGTATGGTATCAGGGCTCCACAGTTGACCGACCATCATCCAAGGAATGAGCTGGCTTACGTAAAATACAATGAGACCCTGCACGGCCATTTGGACGATGATCAACTGGATGATTTACTGGAAGGTGCTGAGCTGGTGGATCAGGCCGATCTGAATGAAGTAAAGCAAAGGTATCAACGTGAGTCGGGCGTCACCATTAATGACGATGCCGAGTTAATGAACCAGTTCATGTATTACGATCGCGTAGAAGACACCATCGATCTGCTCAGCGTTGCCCTCGAGCGGTTTCCCGATTTGCAGCGACGGGCTAATCTGCTGCTTCGCTCAACGGTGATTTCCTCGAACCTCGGCGGCATGCTGCCGGTCAATGTCCTTGCCAGGTGGCTACGTGATCCGAAGCTGTCTGAGACGCGGCTTGGAATCATTGCGGAATATGCCAATACCCGCTACACCGAAGTGATTGACGACGGCACGATAAGTATTGACTGGATGCAGCCGTTCGATGATCAGAATCTGAACAGTATTGTCCGGCAGCAAGACAGCCTGACGCGATTTGTAGAGTTTCTGGGGTGGGTACAATCGAACGCCGAAACGCCAGCAGTGGTAGGTTTGTTTAGCAGTTCGGGACAAGTTGTTTCTAATATCAGGGTTTCGATTTTATTAAATACACCGAATATTTTTAATTTGCTCCAACGCTTCCCGAGGAATCACGCGATACAAATATGGGAGGACCTCGTTGGGCCGTATTTCAGCGATGCCACTGTTCGAGCCGCGCTCAGGCAACCTGGCTCGCTTCGTTCAGAGTTGGATATTGCAAGGGCGTTAAGAGTTGGGCTTGGCGGGGACGGGGCGCGCGCGAACCAAATCATTAGAGATTCACTCGGTGTTGGCCAGCGACAGGCTCAACAATATCTCTACAATTTTGAGTTCCCAGCCTATCGTTTGGGCCACAGGCTTTTGGACTTTGCATTGTATGTGGAAGGCTACATGGCGGTGCCCGATTGGGCCTGGCAATACCTGAGGCAGGGCGTCACGCGCGAAACGCTCCAGCCATTTGGAGCCAAAAAGAAACCTTGATCGCTTAATCGCAAGCTACTTACAGTTCAGATGCAAGTAGCCCCATCGCCATTCCCCGCAAGGAATGGCGGTGGGGTCGTCAACTACGTGATGGACGCCGAGCCTGCTCGCCGAAACGGGCCGTCAGCCACCGATAGCGGATGTCCGACACTCTACTAACCCGCGCACTTGCCCACTTTCGCTCTGATTCTCCTCACTCAACCACTGCTCGAATCCTGCCGCGATCACCGGCCATTCAGAATCCAGTATTGAGTACCACGCCGTATCTCGGTTCTGACCCTTGACCACCATGTGCTGGCGAAACACCCCTTCAAACGTGAACCCCAGCCGTTCGGCCGCGTATTTGGAGCGGGCATTGCCGTTGTTGCACTTCCATTCCAGCCGACGATAACCCAGGGCGAAAGACTCCTTGGCCAGCAAATAAACCGCCTCGGTGCTTCTCGGCGAACGCTGCATCGGCGCGCCGAAGGTCACGTGGCCAATCTCGATGCGGCCCTGGGCCGGGACGATGGACATCAGGCTGAGAATGCCCTGCACCTCGCCACTGGCGCGGTCGATCACGCTGAAGAAATACGGGTCGGTGTTGGCCGCATGGTTGTTCAGCCAGGCATCGAACGCGCCGCGATCCGTGAACGGACCATAGGGCAAGTAATCCCAGAGCTTCGGGTCGGCGCCGGGGCCTTCGAGGGCTTGCCAGAGGCCATCGGCATGCCGCGCCGGGTCGAGTTTTTCCAGGCGGATGAAACGCCCTTCGAGCACCTGTGCAGAGGGCGCCGGGACACCTTTCCAATCGGCGAGTGAAGTCGACATGCTGCGCTCCTTAAAGGGCTTTGCGAAATTGAATGAAGCCTGGGCGCTCGGCGATGCGCTCGTAGAGCTGGATCGCCGTGGCGTTGGTTTCGTGGGTCAACCAGTGCACCTTGCAGCAACCATCGGCCTTGGCGGTGGCGTAGACGAATTCGATGAGCTGGCGACCCACCCCAGTGCCACGGCTCTGTTCCGTTACCAGCAGGTCTTGCAGGTAGCAGGAATTCTCGATGCTCCAGTTCGAACGGTGATAGATAAAGTGCACCAGGCCCACCGCCGTGTCGCCATCCCAGGCGAGGGCAGCATGGGTCGGTTCATGCTCATCGAGCAAGCGTTGCCAGGTGCTTTGGCTGACGGCGTCCGGCAATTCGGTTTTATAGAACCGCAGGTAGGCTTGCCACAGCGGCAGCCAGGCGGCGTGATCGTCGGCGCTGACGAGGCGGATTTCAGGTTGGCTCATGTTCACTCCTTGGACAATTGTTCAGGCATCAGGTGGGCGAGCGCCCGGTCCTGCGGGTCGTGGCTGGCGGCGAGGCCGTTGCGTACGCCGGCGGCATCCGCCGGGCTGCGGTTCTGGCTGAGCTTGCGCTTGCCCTCCAGGCGTTGGATGGGCAGGGCGAAGCCGACGATGGCCTTGAGCATGCTGTCGATGTACTCAGGCGGAGCGTCATCGATCTTCCACGGCTGCTCGCGACCGGTTTCGTGGCGGTCGGTGAGGGCGCCCACCAGGTTGCGCAGGCGATGGGCGTCGCTGAACACCTCGGCGCTGCCGTACGCGTGCACGGCCACGAAGTTCCAGGTCGGCACGACTTTGCCGTGTTCGGCCTTGCTGGCGTACAACCCTGGGCTGACGTAGGCATCGGCCCCGGCGAATATCACCAGGGCCTCGGCGCCGGCTTCCAGGTCGCGCCACTGTGGATTGGCCCGGGCCATGTGGCCGTAGAGGCTGCCGTTCGGCCCCTGTTGGGTGTCCAGCAACAGCGGCAAATGGCTGGCCTGCAAACCGTGTTCACCCTGGGTGACCAATACGGCCAGGCGGCAATCGCCGATCATCTGGTGCAGTTCGGGCAGGTCTTCGACGGCAAAGGCTTTTGGGTTGTACATGATGATTTTCCTTGGCGAATGCGAGCATCCTAGGCAGGCTATTGGTCTGTTGTAAGAGCCACTTCCGGCCAATTCGATAGGTCCATTCACGAGGGCTGTCATGCACAACGCCGCGCCGCCATTGTCGTTCAACCCCGCAGGCATCGAGCTGGACCGCCGCCAGGGGCTCAGTCGTCAGCTCTACCAGGCGTTGCGCACTCGGGTGCTCGATGGACGCCTGGCCAGCGGCACGCGCCTGCCTGCCAGCCGTGACCTGGCGGCGGCCTTGTCGATTTCGCGCAACAGCGTGGTACGGGCCTATGACCAGCTCTACGCCGAGGGTTTCATCGAAGGGCGGGTCGGTGACGGCACTTATGTGGCAAAACTGTCCTCGACGACGTTGCCGCTGAAAAACATATCCACAAAAGTATCCACAGGGTTTTCAACAGGCTTACCCACAGCCTTATCCACAGATTGGCTCGATTTACCTGTGGGTCCATCCAGTAAAGTTATCCACAGCGACGCGCTAAACCGCGTCGAAAAACACCATTTGGCCCAACCGCCCAGCGGCCCTCCGCGAGCGTTTCGGGTCGGTGTACCGGCTTTCGATCTGTTCCCTTTCGACGTCTGGGCCAAGCTGAATGCGGCTTTCTGGCGCAAGCCGGACTTGCAGCAGCTGTGTTATGGCGATTCCCAGGGCGATGCGCGCTTGCGCGGGTTGATCGCGGCGTACTTGCGCAGCTCCAGGGGGCTGCACTGCACGGCTGAACAAATTGTGATCACCAGTGGCGCACAGCAGGGCATCAGCCTTTGTGCACAGCTGTTGGTCGATCCGGGCGACGTCGTGGCGGTGGAAAATCCCGGCTATCGCGCGGCCGGGCATGCGTTCGCCGTTGCCGGTGCCGATGTCAGGGGCGTGCCGGTGGATGGCGATGGCTTGGATTGCGCCGCGCTGGGCGCGTTGAGCCACTGTCGGCTGGCCTACGTCACCCCGTCCCATCAATACCCGACCGGGGTGGTCATGAGCCTGCCACGGCGGCTGGAACTGCTGGCTTGGGCCGAGCGCAACGACGGCTGGATCGTCGAGGATGACTACGATGGCGAGTACCGCTACAGCGGCGCGCCACTGGCGCCCCTGGCTGCTCTGGATCGCCAGGGGCGGGTGCTTTACGTCGGCACGTTCGGCAAAGTGGCGTTCCCGGCCCTGCGCCTGGGCTACCTGGTGCTGCCGCCAGGCCTGGTCAACGCCTTCGCCCGACGGCGCGCCGTGGACGTGCGCCACTCCGAAGTCAGCACCCAGGCGGTGATGGCCGAGTTCATGGCCGCCGGGCATTTCCAGCGGCATATCCGGCGGATGCGCAGGGCCGCCCTGGTTCGGCGTGATGCGTTGCTGGCGGGCTGGCCCAAGGCTGTTGCGGGTGTCGGTGCCCTGCCCACTGTCGTGGCCGGGCTGCATCTCACGGTTCCTGTGGAGAGCATCGAGCGCGAGCGCGAACTGATCGCCCAAGCGACGAATGTGGGTGTGGAGATCAATGGCCTGAGCAGCTATTGGTTGCCCACCACGCCGTCGCAGGTGCGCGCCGGCTTGGTGCTGGGGTTCGCGGCGGTCCCGCCAGCGGCGATTGGCTCCGCGCTGGCGAACCTGTCGACGGTCTGGAAACCCTGAGGGCGCGCCGCCGGGGCATCGGCGGCGGCCCCGGCCTTATGGCCGCTCCTTTGGAAAGAACACCTGCTGGGCCTGGTCCACGGCAATTTCGCTGCGGTAATGATTGATCAACTGACGCTGGCTAAAGCCCTTTGTAGAGACCTCGGCCACGCCCAGCAGCACCTGCTCCACTGTTTTCAGGCGTGCCGCAAGGAACGTACGGGCAGGCACCCAGTTCGTGGAGTAGAGGAAGTCGGCGAACCAGAGGGTCTTGCTGGTCTTCTTGTCCTTGATTTCATACCTGTCGAGGTAACCATGTGTGCGGCCCTTGATGCGTTGGCGGTTGATCCGTTTGGTGATGGAAATACGGTTACGGTCTTTCAGCCAGATCACGCCGCTCATGGTCGGAGGGCTCTGCTTGATGATGTTCAGTACGGTTTCGAATTCCTGTTCATAGAGCGACTTCGATTCTCTTTTGAGGCGCAATCGCAAGGTTTCGGCCGAGCGCTGCTGCGCCTCTGATATTTCAATCGTTTCGTTGGTGGCAACGCCTTGTGCCTGGTCGAGTGCCTTCCTGATCGCGATGCCGACCTTCTCCATCCTGCTGGCGTGGGCATTGAGGATCATTGCCACACCGGCCGGTGTCCGGCCTGGCTTTTCCACGTCTTGTTCAATTTGCGCCTTGAACGCAGTCAGCCCGTCGATCAGGGCTTGGCCTTTGCGAACGCTCGTGTCCAGTGAAGGGACTGCCAGGGGAGGCGGGTCGGACATCACGTGGGGCGCCCATTCGCCGGTTTCCTTGCGGTGGAACGAGGCGATGATTTCATCCGAGAACGGATTCTTCACATCGACCCAATCCGTTTCCTCGTGCAGCTGCGATAAGCGAGGCTCGCCACTGATGACGCCCCAGAAGCGGGCCCTGATGAATTTTTTCCTGGGCCGTGGACGTGGCTCATGAGCGCGGCCTGATCTTCGCCGGTTGCTTCGCTCATCGAGGGCTTGGGCCAACTGGCGCAACGCTCGTCTTCTACAATCGCCTATCTGCCGGGTCAGGCGAGTGAGTTGTGCAGGGCTGGCGCTGTCCTGGTATTCGCTACCCATGTAGTCGAGATGTTCTTCGATGGCGGCGAACTGTTCCGTCAGGCTGCCCAGTGCATCGATTTGTTCATCCAGCCGGATCATGCTTCGCTCATCCACGGCGTCGCGCAGGCTTTGGAAGGCCACCGTCGCGTTGTCGACAATCCGGTTAATTTCCACCCAGCCTTCAGGCATCGTCTCGACGCTTTCAAGAGACAGGCAGAGGTGGCGGTACATATCCAGCTGGATAAGTCGCAGATCGTCACTGTTGTAGGTCGGCATCTTTCCACGGTACTGGCGGACAAACTCAAAGCCTTCGCGTCCCAACTCCTTGAGCCTGGAAAAACGGGTCTCCATGTAGTCCAGGCGCTCGATCATGTCGTGACCGGCGTTGATCATGGTGTTGGCCGCATCGATGTGTTGTTGCTCCAGCACCTTGACCTCGGACGTGATCATGCCCATGGCATCGGTAATGGCAGGCGTAAAGCGCTCTCGCAATACATCCATTTCCGCGAAGGTGAAGTTTACTTGCGCGTTCAGGTAACCAAGGCTGACGCGAGGGTAATCGGGGCGTGACTGGAAGACCGGCCATTCAATCAACGTCTTCAGCGCTTTTTCGTAGTTTTTTCGCTGGGCTTCCAGGGTCGTCAGATACTCCACACGCTTGGTTTCCCGGGCCGCGCCGGACGCCTGGCTCATTTCCTGCGCGTCCATGGTCAGCAACGTCTGGTTCGCCGGTTTCTGTTCTTCAAACTGGTTGAGTTCGGCCAGCAGCTCCACGCTGCGGTGTCGTGCCTCGGCGACGACCTTCTGCCGAGCACCTTTTGAGCCGCCGCCGCGCAAGCGCAAGCGGGTATCGATCTGCCACTGGCCGTGCGCATCATGGATCAGCGGAGGGCCGGTGCGGGCTCCATCAATGATGCAGGCCTGGTCGCCCTCTACGGTGACCTCGAACCATTTTCCCGTCATTTTCGCGTACCACTTCCCCTCTTTCTCATAGAGACCCTTGAGCACGCCTTCGGTCCTGGGTTGTCCAGGGGAATCGGGGGCCGCGATGCTGAAGCTATCGAGCAGATTGGCGCGCTTGCTCGACCTGCCGATCAACGCACCACTGGTATGAACGACCTCGTAGTGCTCTTGCGGCAGCTCTGGCTTGGTGAGCGGCGCGAGCGTTTCGATCGTGAGCTTGGGTTTGGGCACTGGCGGGATTTGTGGCGGGGCAATCTCCGGGGCTTCTGTCGGACGGCTACCTTTGCTCGCCCTGGTGCCGTCAATCACGTAATGGATGATCCCCAAGGAGACGTTCAACAACACATCGACAAAGAGCGCCCACTTGTCCTGGCTATTGGTTTCTTCGTCACTCTGCGTCAGCTGTTCAAGGTCGTCCAGGATCTGCCAGAGCCAGGTCGCGGTGGCCACCGTGGTGCCGAGGTAGGGCAGCGCCAGATTGAAAATCAGCCAGCCGGCCTGCTTGAAAGACTCCCAACGGCTTTCGCGATTGGAGACCGACTGATGATCGGCGAGTGTGACCAAGGCATTGGCGTTGGCCCGGAACAACAGTGGCAGGAAGTCGGCGCCCAGGGTCTCGTCACTAAGACTGACAGGACCGTTATTGGACAAGGACTCCAGTGGGGATGCCGCGAACTCCACGATGGTCCAGGGCGAGGGCAGGGCGCCTGGAAAGACATCGCGGCCGTAGGTTTCTCGTACCCCATCGGGCAGCCACGCCAGTACCGATTGGCGCAAGGGTGCGTTTTGCCTGATGGTGTACAGCAAGTTGCTGAACGACGGGAACTGCCACAGCTGCGGTTCAAGCAACGGGCGATACAGCAGGCAAGGACCGGCACTTGGCGTCTGCGGGCCGATCACGAACATGTTGGCGACGATGTCCTCCGAAAGCCCCAACTGCAGCTCGGGCACGAAAGCCAGTTTGCGCAGGACGATGGTTTGCCCGTCTACCTTGCGGTCGTCTTCCAGGGGCTCCATCAGCGCCGCGACATAACGACAACCGCGCTCATCGATATTGCCCCACCCACGGAGTTTGCCCTCCAGCGCAAGCATGGGCAGCTGTATGCGCAACTGTGAGGTGTACAGGTTTTCGCGGCGGGTCGACTCCGCCGGGTCATCGAGCAGTTTGCGCTTGATCAGGTCGGGATAAACGCGACCGATATCGACTTGGGTGATGAGCTTCTCGACGTAGTCCACCGTTAACCACGCGGGCAACACGGTTGCGTCGAGGGACCTCACCGTCTTGCTGCCCGTGGGCAGGGCAATCAGGTTTTGCAACGCCAGATCGACGAGGTTGAACTGGGTGGTATCCAACTTGAAGGGCACAACGAAGGTGCCCCAGACCACCGGGCTTTTTATCTCGATCTCGATTTTTTCCGGGTCCAGCGTCGAAGCGTCGTCGTGGTCGGATTGCATCTGCGTTTTCAGCGCCTGCGATGCATACGTTTTGATGGGGGGAATGTCGTCCAGGTAGGTTTTTCCGGCGTGGGAGCTGCTCAGCGCCGAAAGATTCTTCATGTATTGGGCGAACAGGATCTGGTCGGAGATCGATGCTGTCTGCAGCCACTCGGGCAACTGTTTTTGAAACCAGCTTTCGCCAGGTCCTAAGTCCATTCCGCTGGGGGCCGATGGTTCGTCGTCAACAAAGGTCGGATTTAAGCTGATGTTGGGGATGCCAAGGACCTTGACCTGCACGGTGATGATCGCGCAGGCCTTGCTGTCGAAAATATTGCCGTTGGGCTCATAGAGCTGCCAGCGAATTGTCGTCGGATGGACCAGGATGCCCAGATGCTCTGAAAGGGCTTGTCCCAACGCCTGCCGTGAAGCGAACTTTTCATAACCGTTGAGCAACGAGTGCGCCAGGATGACCTCCTTGTTGTCAATCTGGCCAATCAGCACCACCAGCGAGTTTTCATTCACGCGGTTGACCTCGTCGCCGTCGACCTTCTCGATGTCGACCAGATACGCGTGGCTGTCATAGCTGTCCTTACGGTCCTGTGGATCGGGGTACAGGAACAGTTGCCGGGCCATGTCGCATTCAGCCGCCGTCCAGCCCTCGATCTGCTTGACGTCCCAGAGCATGCGCAGCGTGTGGGAGAGTTCATGCCAGCGTGGGCCGTAATTGCCGAACGGCGTGTTCCAGTACGCCAGTTGTTGCTCTTGGCTGGCCGGCAACATGGCCGGTAACAGCTCGTTGATCAAACGGCCGATCTGGTCGATGCGCACCGGCAAATGCACCTCGGGTACGGTGATCGGCAATTGGGTCAGGAAGTGCAGCCCTTCAATCAACAACGTGGGTTTGCTCTGGTCCACCCGCGAGGCGAGCAAATCGCTGAGCGATTCATAACGGGTGGGGCGCGCTACGATCTCGCCGCCGACGATGTCCCAGGCCGGTTCGCCGATGACGGTGGTATGCGGGTCGAGATCCAGTGAGGGGTACAGCTTCTTGAGCGCGTCCCGCAGGAGTATGGCCGCCACTTCCGGGTAGGTGGGGCCAGCGAGCAACTGGTTGAGCAGCGTGCTCCTGATACTCGCGTTGAATGCCGGGTCGGTGCCGGTAGGGTCTGATGTCATCTGAGTTGTCCCTGTCTCGAGATGGATGAAAACCCCGAAGCCGAATGCTTCGGGGTTTGCATGCTAGAGAGGCAAGGGACGGGGCAGGTGGTAACTATGTATACGCTGGTGGGAGCAAAGCTTGCTCCCACCATGGCCTTCATTGGCCGGATTTGATCCGGGTCCAGGCACGCGTGCGTGCGCGCTCGGCGTCCCGGGGCAAGGGTTGCAAAGTGTAGAGCGTGGTCATGGCCGCAGCGGTCGGGTACAGGTTGGGGTTGCCACGGATCACCGGGTCGACCATTTCGGTGGCGTCCTTGTTCGGGTTCGGGTAGCCGACAAAATCACTCACCGGCGCGATCACCTGTGGTTGCAGCAAGTAGTTGATGAAGGTGTAGGCGTCGTCCGGGTTTTTCGCGCCTTTGGGGATGGCGAGCATGTCGAACCAGATCGGCGCACCTTCCTTGGGCAGGCGCATGTCCACCGTCACGCCGTTCTTGGCTTCCTTGGCGCGGTTGGCCGCCTGGGAGAAGCTGCCGGAGTAACCCACCGCCACGCAGATCTCACCGTTGGCGATGTCGGCCATGTACTTGGACGAGTGGAAGTAAGTGATGTACGGGCGCACCTTCATCATCAGCGCTTCAGCCTTGGCGTAGTCCGCCGGCTTCTTGCTGTTGGGGTCCAGGCCCAGGTGCTGCAAGGCCAGGGGCAGGATCTCCGACGGCGAATCGAGCAGCGCCACGCCGCACTGCTTGAGCTTGCTGATGTTCTCTTCCTTGAAGATCAGCTCCCAACTGTCCACGGGTGCGTTGTTGCCCAGGGCGGCCTTGACCTTGTCCGGGTTGAAGCCGATCAGGATGGTGCCGTACATGTACGGCACGGCGAACTTGTTGCCCGGGTCGTTGGCTTCGATCAGCTTCATCAGCTTGGGGTCGAGGTGGTTCCAGTTCGGCAGCTTGCTGCGGTCCAGGGGCTGGAACACCCCGGCTTCGATCTGCTTGGCCAGGAACACATTGGACGGCACCACCACGTCATAGCCGGAGTTGCCCGTCAGCAGCTTGGCCTCCAGGGCCTCGTTGGTGTCGAAGATGTCGTAGACCAGCTTGACCTGGCTGTTCTGCGCCTTGAAATCCTCCAGGGCCTTGGGCGTGATGTAGTCGAACCAGTTGTAGACGCGCAAGGTGCGCTCCTCGGCCTGGACCGCGCCGCAAAGCAGCGCGGCGCACACGGCTGGAGCCATAAAACGCTTGAGTCTGTTCATGCTGTGATTCCTCATGGGGCGCTTTGGAAACCTTCAAGAACGTTCACGGCATTGATGCCGATTTCTGCCACCGCGTAGCCACCTTCCATCACGAACAGGGTTGGCTTGCCGAGCGCCGCGATGCGCTTGCCCATCGCCAGGTAATCCGGGCTGTCGAGCTTGAATTGCGAGATGGGGTCGTCCTTGAAAGTGTCCACGCCCAGGGACACGACGATGACATCGGCGTCGTACCCCCGGATTTGCCCGCAGGCCTGCTCCAGCGCCGCGCTCCAGGTGTCCCAGCCTGAGCCGGCCGGCAAAGGGTAGTTGTAGTTGAAACCCGCACCTTCGCCTTCGCCGTGCTCATCCGCATAACCCAGGAAAAACGGAAACTCCGCCTCCGGATGGCCGTGGATCGACGTGAACAACACGTCGCTGCGTTCGTAGAAAATCGATTGGGTGCCGTTGCCGTGGTGGTAATCCACATCCAGGATCGCGACCTTCTTATGGCCCTGGTCGAGAAAGGCCTGGGCGGCGATGGCCGCGTTGTTGAGGTAGCAATAACCGCCCATCAAATCGCCAGCGGCGTGGTGCCCCGGTGGGCGGCACAACGCAAAGGCACTGCGCGCACCGCGCTGGATGTCCGCCTGGGCGGTGAGGGCCACTTGCGCGGCGCTGTAGGCCGCCTGCCAAGTGCCGGCGGTAATCGGCGCGCCCGCGTCGAAACTGTAATAACCCAACTGGCCGTGCAGGCTGGTGGGGATGACCGTGCGAAAGGTCCGCGCCGGCCAGGTGAAGGGCAACAAATCGCCCTCGCGGTTGTACTTGGCCCAACGGTCCCAGGCGCCTTTGAAAAACTCCAGGTACGCCGCGCTGTGGATACGCTGGATCGGCCCCAAGCCAAAATCCTGCGGCGCCTCCACCGGCCCCAGCCCCTGCGCCTTGACCCGCTCCAACACATGATCGGCCCGGGACGGCATCTCGAAACAGGGCATCAACTGCCCGTCCATCAACTCGCAGCGGCCGTGGTGCAGGTGGTGATCGTCTGAGTAGATCGTCAGCATTTTTTTGTTCTCCGCAAGGCTGGTCGGTTTGAACACAGTCTTGCGGTGTGGGGCGTTTCAGAGAACGGCAGGAGAGGCCAAAAGGGGATCGAAATGGCCAATAACTTTGACCGTAAATCGCCCCTTGTTGGCGCGGGTGTGCGCGGGGTTGGGGCAGAAGGCCTCCTGTGGGAGCGAGCTTGCTCGCGATGGCGGCAGCACGTTACACACCAAGCCTCAAAAGATACTCGGTCCCCGTGGCGAGGGGATTTATCCCCGCTGGGCTGCGCAGCAGCCCTAAAGCAGTGAACTCAATCTTCCTGACACACCGAGTTGGCTGGTTTAGGGCCGCTGCGCAGCCCAGCGGGGATAAATCCCCTCGCCACAGGTGGGTGGTGTAGCGGCTAGCGCGGGTCGACGTTATCCAGCACACGGCTGGCCAGCATTGAACTCAGTTCGATCAATTGCTGGATGCCGAGGGCGATGTGGCGGCGGGGGCCTTCCAGGTCGAAGGCCAGGTTGCTGATCATCGCGTCGGCGGATGCCAGGTTTTCGCTGAGGTTGGCGAGCAGGCATTCGTTGTCGGCGTTTTTTTTCACGGTGAAGAGCTGGTCTGGATTGGATGCTTCTTCGGACTTTTCCGGTTTGGGTAGCAGGTAGTGATCCAAGACGCGTTTGGTGGTTTCGTCGTGCTTTTTGGATTTGGTTTGCGCGGAAGCGTTGTCCGTTTCCGGAGGGTTTGGAGTTATTTTGAACATAAGCTGGAATCCTTGAGTTAGGCCGCGACCCTTTCCCTACTAAAAGAAGGGTGGCGGCTGTACGCAGGTTAGTAGACCGGGGATTCCAGCATTGCCGGCGCGCCGAAGCGCCCTGCGCACAGCCACCATCAAGGACAGGAATTGGAACACCTGCCTGAGTGGAGAGCTCATGCATCTTGCGGAAAACCTCGGGCTACTAAACCCGACCACTGATGGGCAGTGGCAGGGAAACGATAGAACCCATGAGCAAGGCGCACAAGCGGGCGGATTCTGGCGTAGTTGTAGGCAATGGCGCAAGGATGTGTAGCTGGGTGGAAGCTTTGCGGAGGGAGAATAAACAAGGCTCAGAATTGTCCTGGAATTCATGGCCAGAGCCTGCCCCGGTCGGCTCTGTAGGAGCTGGCGAAGCCTGCGATCTTTCGCTTGAGACTCAAGTGCTTGGGGAAAGATCGCAGCCTCGCTTCGCTCGACAGCTCCTACAGGCGCAACTCAGGAATGAGCGCCCACCACCACCCCCTGTGGGAGCGAGCCTGCTCGCGATGGCGGCACCACGGTTCATACCTGATCTGAAGGCCTGGATTGGCGGCTGCGCCAGTCAGATGATGGAATCAAGATCCAGCGTGTAGGGTTTACCAATGGCATACCCATGAGCACCACGGATCAACTCACTATCGTCATCCAAGGCCGGCGCCATCGCCAGTTGCTCGGCCACCCTGTTCTCAGGGTGTGCCTGCCAACGGGCCAGGTTGTGTGCCAGTTGCTCGGGTTGTTCCGCCAAGCTTCCGTAAACGTCTTTTTCACTGACCGACGCGGTGCGCAGCGTAGCCAGGCGCGCGCGCGTGTTGTGCATCTTGTCGACCTCACGGATGAGCGCAATGTTGATGGAGCTTTCGCTACGCCCATTGGGCGCGCCCCGTCCCGCCAGGTAGCGCTCTTCATCGCGCAACTGTTGGGTAATCCGTGTCAGCGCATTGTCGATCCATTCATATTCGCGTTTTGTCGCCAGCGTGCTTCCGTCGATCTGCGCTTCCTGCCAGCGCCGCAAAGTCGCCCAGCAAGCGGGAATGTAGCTGGGGACCATGAAGTGATCACCGGTCTGGATGAGTTGGGCCAGCAATGCCGGACGGTTCGGCAAGCCATATTTATGCTCAAGGGCCACTTCGCAGGCGGCGTGTTGAGTGATGGTGTCGCACTGGGGCATCCACAGGATCGACGAGCGCTCCTTGCGATCGAACTCCACCGGCAGGAAGTGCCGCAAGATACCGTGGTGTTCGTAGGGCTCGCCCGTCAAGTTAGTGATGCCCGCCACGAACACGGAAAGGCCGACCGGCACGTTGGCGAACGTAAGGGCCAACCCTGTGCCATAAACACCGCTCTTGGTATTCATCCAACTGCCGGGCACGCTGGGTATCGGGTCGTTGTGGTTGACCATTCGGTAGTGCACCAGGGCTTCGGCGTTTTTTGTGAAGGTGGCGTCGGCGGCGCGGGGGGCGCCGTAGGTGTAGAGCTGGAGGGTGTAACCTTCCGGTCTACGCCGCAGCATCTCTGAAAGTAATAACGCCACCGCACCTCCCAGGCTATGGCCGCAGATCAGCAGCTTTTGCCCTGCATAGAACCTGTCCAGATAGCTCGTCACGAAGGCCGCAGTTTTTTTGGCAGCGCCATAGAACCCTCGATGCACCTGGCCGACACCTTCTTCAAACGGCACTTGGAGTGCATCGGCGTCGCGCAGGAAGTCGGCGGTTTGCTGGGTGCCACGTACTGCTATCAGGATCAGTTCGTCGTTGTGGGTGATGTAGGCCTGGGTATCAGTGCCTTCTTGCTTGTCGGTATCGTCGAGAAAATGGACTTTGGCGGGATGTTCCTGATGTACACCCAATTCCGGATCGTTGACCGCGTAGAGGGCTGGATCGAACGGTACGATCTCCAAGCGTTTGGAGTAGGGCACGTCTTCATACAGTGGGTAGTAGGGTTTTGGTTGTTCCGGATAGAACTCCCCGAGCTCTTCGAACTTGGCCAATGCATCCGCGAACCAGTTGCCCACGCTTGGTTGTTCGGAGAAGTTCAGCGGCGTTTTTATTGGAGCCTTGTCAGGTGTCTGGCCGAAGGGGCAGTAGGTCAAGGTCGACATGATCGCCAATTGGTACAAGTTCAGCGCACAGAATTCGGGAGCGGTGGACAACATGGGCCGCAAGGCGCGTAACGGGCGAACTTCCAGCACTGTGTGTTTTTGCGGCATCAACGCTACACCGAGTTTGCCATGTTCGCCCATCAGTCGTGCCGGCCCCGCAGGGAGTGGGTAATGGCGGTACACCTCGGGTGGCAAATGCGCGACGTGCTTGACCAGGTGCCGTACTTCCACTTGGAAGAAATCGTCTGCGCAGGTTTGTGCGGGATTTTCCCGGGTGCGTGTGGCGTTTGGGTTTAGATAGCGGGTTTGCTCGGCGCGGACTTGTAGTTCGGTGATTTGGAGGGGGTAGTGCTTCCTGCTTATCAGTTCGTTGTAATCGTCATTGCCTCCTTGGTACAGCTCAGTAAACGCAAGGGCAATTGGCCCAGCGTAATGGTTAGTGACTTTGCCTACACCATCGATGTCCAGTTGGCCGTTATATATAAGCCCTTCGCAATCAATTACTGTGTAGGCCAGTCCAGCGTAAGATTCGCCTGAGCCGTATTCGTCAGTAAGTTGAAAGCTGGTCCACTTGCCTTGACGAGGGCAGGTAAGTATTCGCCTGTTCAAAGCAGAGCTAAATTCGTCATCTGAAATTGCCATGAAGTTTTTCCTTACTCGATGCATCCTGGGTAGATGGAGCAAATTCGGCCATCAGGCATCTGAAATGTACTGAAGTCTCTAAAATTTCCGTAACAGAATGCATGTTGATCCTCGAAGCTTTTACCCATGCAGCGTTTATATCCATTTTTGAACTTCACCCATTTACCTGTGAAGTAGGGCTCTTCCTCAGGGGCTAACTTGATGTTCATTTTTACAGTTTTGCCCGGTAGCTGATCGAGGGTGTACGCCGCGAAAGGACGCCCACGCCCAAGCTCGCCCTGTGGGTTGGTTTTTTTGCAGTCGAGGATTTTTCTGAGAATGCGGGGCTTGCCTGAGGTGCGGAACAACCATTGGCATTGGCCGTAAAAAGTGCTTTCACCCGCTTCGCTGAACGTGCCTTTGTATTGCGCTTCCAGCTCATCGCGAATCACGACGTTGGCTGAATCTTGACTGATATCGCTCCAGTCCTTGCCATAGGCGGAATTGATTTCGAGCTCAATGCGGCTGATCACCAGTGGGCAACCCATACGGGTTCGGCGAATAACGATTTCGGAATCGGGGTTGTATGCCTTACGCCACTCCCTATTGAATACCGGCGCCTTGTTATACCGGGTCTCGACGGTGCAGGTTTCGCCTGGGGCGGGCACGTAGTACACCGCCGCTTCGTAGGCAAAGCCAGGCGGCAAATCAGCGGTAAAGATAAAAGTGTTCGCTTGTTTGTTGGCGCAACCAACGATTAACGCCATGGAACAACCCAAGCCTGCGTTACGCAACAGCGCATGTATTTTTGAGTGGGACGTAGTCACGGGATAGGGCCTTATTCCGTACAGCCTGGATAAATGGTGCATTTCTGTCCGTCGGGCATTTGAAACGTGCTGAAGTTTTTGAGGTTTCCGTAACAGAATGCATGTTGATCTTCGAAGCTTTTACCAATGCAGCGTCTATATCCATTTTTGAACTTCACCCATTTGCCTGTGAAATAGGGTTCTTCCTCAGGGGCTAACTTGATTTTCATTTTTATAGTTTTACCCGGTAGCTGATCGAGGGTGTACGCCGAGAAGGGGCGTCCACGTCCAAGCTCGCCCTGTGGATTGGTTTTTTTGCAGTCGAGGATTTTTACGATGCGTCGTTTAGACCCAGCAGTACGGAACAACCACTGGCACTGACCATAAAAGACACTTTCATCCAATTCATTGAAAGCGCCCTTGTACCGCGGCTCCAACTCATCGCGTATGGCAACGACCGCGGAATCACCGCTTATATCTCCCCAGTCGTTTCCATACGCCGAGTTGATTTCCAGCTTGACGCGATAGATCACCAACGGGCAGCCGCTGACGGTTCTGTACAAGTCTATTTCTGAGTTTGGCTGGTAACTTTTCCGCCATTCCAGGTTGTACCCGACCTCTGTATTTCTGCCGCCCGGTACGGTGCAGGTCTGCCCTTTGGCGGGCACGTACACCGCAACAGCCTGGTAGGCAAAATCAGGCGGCAAATCTGCCGTAAAAGTAAACGTGTTCGGCTGTGTGTTGGCACAACCTGCGGTTATCGCCAGGCCGCTCAAACTTGCAATGCACAAAGCCTGTTTCATGGCGGCGCATCTCCCTGCCAGAACGCTGCCATCAGGCGCACCCGTTCAAAATGCTCGTCGGGGCTTTCAGCTGAACGTACTTGCCAGTACGGCGCCAGCGCCTGGGCGGGTGCTTGCAGGTGCTGGGTCAGTAAAAACTCCAACTGCTCGGGCGCCTGCCAGTGCCAGACCTCGGCCTGATCGAGCGTGACGCGCAACCACGCATCCGGGTTCTGTTGCTCGGCAAGGGAGGCGAAGGCCTGGACATGCTCGGCCAACAGGAAGCGGCGGGCATTGAGGAAGCGAGTCTGCTTCGCTTGCTGCGGGGTAACAGGCACCTGCAGCCAAAGAGGCGAGTCGGGTAGCGGATATTCCCCCGGGGCCGGGTTATAGGTGCTTGCCCAACAAGTGCCCTGCCAATAGCAGACACTGATCGCTGGCCCGAGATAGGCCGGATAGGCTTCAACGGGCAGGTGCTTGAGCGCCCGGGCCAGGACACGGTTGTCATGGAAGCGGTACAACGCCTGATGGGGGCGCTCTCCGATGATCAGCCGTTCACGCCAGTGTTTCACCAGTGTTGGCAGGCCCCCTTTGGGAAGGCTGGCAAGCCATCCCCAGTGGCTGTCCGGCCGGTTAAGCAATTCATTGATGTGTTCGTCGCCGGGCCGATCGAAGCTGAAGACAAAGGGCCCCGCGTCAGCAAGGTCAGCGACCTGGGTTTGGCCGTACACGCTCAGGTACTGGTCGGGGCGACTGCTCTTGAGCAATGCCTGGCGCGTGTGGTGCTCATGTTCTGAGTCCAGGACGAGACACAGGGTGTGGCCGAGGCGTTGTTGTTCGATCAACCATTGATGGGGGAGTGAGCGAGTCATGCGGCGGCGACTTCCATTGGGCAGAGACCCTCGCGGCAGGCCTCGCAGATCGGACAAAAGTCCAATCCCGCTGCTTTGCTGGCCGCTATCAGCGCGCGTTGAGTGGGGGCGAGCACTGGGGCTGGAGCCGCCAAGGGATCCGTCAAGCCAGGCGTGAATGATGAAGCGGCAGCACCGGCCATGGGGGCGCCGCCGAGCTGGATTTCACTGCTGCTGTAGATACCACTGTGGTCGATCACGATGTGCTGGCCCCCGGCTTTCAAACTGAGAGATGCACCTGCTTCAAGGACCACATGAGCGCCGGCCTTGATCTGTATTTGCTGCCCGGCCTCGACGGCCAGTGTCTGATCGACACGGGTATGGCGGTTGGCGACGCGTAGATAGTCATTGCCTTCGACCTGGACCGTACGGTCGGCGGCGGTGGTCCGATGTTCCTCGGCGTGCAGGACGGTGATGCTGTTGCCCCTGATGGTCTCCCGCCGCTCGTTGCCAATCTCAAGTCGGCTGTCGTTTTCGATCTTCTGTTCCATGTCACGCTGGGCCCGCAGATAGATCAGCTCCTGACCGGCGCGGTCTTCCAGGTGCAGCTCGTTGAAGCCGTTGTTGCCCGGCGAGCTGCAAGAACGAAACACGGTGCGGGTCTTGTGCGCAGGCAGCGGGTAGGGCCGAGCGTTGGCGCTGTTGGTCAGGCATCCGCTGATCAGGGGCTTGTCGGGATCGCCTTCCATGAAGGTCACCAACACTTCCATGCCCACCCGCGGAATCGTGACGCCCCCGTAGCTGTTGCCCGCCCAATTGGAGGCGACTCGCAACCAACAGCTGCTGCCGTCGTCGAAGTCCCCCGTCCGATCCCAGAAAAACCTGACCTTGACCCGGCCATACGGGTCGCAGTGGATCTCTTCACCCTTGGGGCCCGTGACGATTGCCGTCTGGCTGCCCCATACACGTGGCTTTTGGTAAAGCCGTTGCGAACGAAAGATCGCATCCCAAGGCGTGGCAACGAAGTGATTGCGATAGCCTTGATTGAAGTGCTCTTCAGCCCTGCCAGTGTCGCTGGGGGTGATTTCCTCCAGTACCTGCGGCTGTTTGCCTTCGTGATGCACTTCGGTCAGGAGCCATAGATCATTCCATGCCTGGCGAGGGTGCCCGCTCAATGTCAGGAAGTGTCCCGTCGTCAGTGCCGGCTGATCACTCTTTCCTTCGGCCTGGCGGTAGTCGACGCGATGGCGTTCCAGGGCTCGCCGGCTCAATAACCTGCCGCGTTTTTCCTGGGTAAAGTCGCCTGGATAATCATAGACTTCCAAGTCGGGTCGGATTTTTTCGATGCCGGGCTGACAGCTGCTCTCCAGCAGGAATGTCGACTTCTTGAAATCGTAATCACGGCGCGTGACGCGGCTGGTCCGGGTCTCCAGTCGCAGGCCAAATCGATGGATAACCGGCTCGTCGTCAACCATGCCGCTGCCGTGTTTATAGACAGTGCGGTGCTCAAGCCGGGGGAATACGGTCTGGTCATCACCAAATACCAGGTGATGGCCCGCCTCACTGTGCTGGAAATGATAATGCAGGCCTTCTTCGTGACACAGGCGCTCAATGAAGTGCAAGTCGGATTCGCAATACTGCACGCAGTAGTCACGAGGCGAATAACTTGCACTTAACCGGAAGCGATGGGCGTCGGTGAGGATACCGTGCTCCTTGAGGATCGAGGTGATGATCTGCGGCACACTGACGTGTTGAAAAATGCGCTGGTTGGTGCGGTGTTCCAAGTAAGCCAATCGTGGAACCAGTTTTATCTTGTAATGCGTCAAGCGTTTTCCGGTGTCGCCTTGTACAACACGATAAATCAGCCCGTGAACACCACTTCCCTGTTTGTTGAATGCAAGAAATGCCTGCTGGTTTAACAAGCATTCCAACTCCATATCGCTTTGTTCGCTGACGAGCTCGATATCGAACGAATAAGGCGTGCTGATAGCTTCGCAGCCTTCGAAGGCCAACACTTGGAGGTCATGTTCGAGGTCAGGAATTGTGAGATGAATTTCGCGCAAATCAGGGGTGTGGAACATTCGCGGCTCCTTGGGCGTTGGCTTTGACTCCTGATCACATTGAAGCAGTCTTGATGGGGAAACGCGCAGAGACTCGTAAAAAAAGAAAGGGACGTAGGAGTTCTCTTCGCAGCAAGTAGGAAGTGAGAATGAAATGATTTGAAGTGATTTTTAGTTGGCGCGATGGTGTGTTCAAACTTGACAAAAAAATCTGCTTTTGGCGTTTTCTGAAGAGGTATTTTTTTGAAAAAAAGGAAAGGTCCTACTTTTTTATTTTTATAATTTTGGCATTCTTCGCTGCGTTCCGCTGGTTGGGACGGTGTGAGTTTTTAGGTATGCCTTGATTGTATTTGGCGAAACTTCCTACAAGCGAAACCGAATATTTACCTTGAATAACCATGTCGCCAAAACGGCCCATCTCACAAACTGAATTTTCTTAACAGGCTCGTGAATGTCGTATTCCGGAAAACTGTCCGCCCATTACCTGGCTCTCGCCAAAATGCCCATCTCCAAAGAGGGTTTTGCGGGTGCGGACGTGCGCTTTTCGAATGAATACGAGGCGTTGGAAAGCGAGCTCGGCAAAGCCCAGTCGATGCACGAAAGCGGCCAGGTCGACTGGCTGAAGATCCGTGAAGGAAGTGAAGCGCTGCTGCGTACCCAGTCGAAGGACTTGCGAGTGGCGGCCTGGCTGGTTTGGGCGCTGTATCAGCGCGAATCTTTCCAAGGGCTGCTGGCAGGTCTCTGTCTTTTGCACCACTTGTGTAAAAACCATTGGCCTGACATTCATCCGATCAAAAATCGAACCCGTGCCGCCAGCATCAATTGGTTGATGCCTCGCCTGGAGCAGGCGTTGGGCGATGACGTTGCGATCAAGGAGCAGTTGCCGCTGTTCCGCCATCTGACCGAACAACTTGAAGGTCTCGATACCGCTTGCACTGCCCACTTGGGTGATGACGCGCCTCTGCTGCTCCCGTTGTGTCGGCGCCTCAACACGATGATCCAGCGTACCACTGACAACCTGCCGCAGGCGGGTGCCATTGGGACGGTAGTGGCTCAGGTGAAGCAAGTTGCCGCCCAACTGCTCACGCCCGGCGCTCCGATCGAAAACGAAAAAGAAGCCCACAAGGCTCTGCGCGCCCAGCAGGAAAGCGCAGGGCCGTTATGCATCTGGTGGCTCAAGCAAAAAGCAACCGACGTTCGGGCCCTGCGCCTGAACCGTACCTTGACCTGGCTGACCATTGACGCCATGCCCGAGCGTAACGCCGAGCAGATCACGCAGTTGCGTGGGGTGCCGGCGGACAAACTCAAGGCTTATCAGGACAGTCTCCACCAAGGCGATTACGCGAACCTGCTGGTGGAGATCGAGGCCAGCCTGGCGAAGGCTCCGTTCTGGCTCGATGGCCAGCGGCTTGCCTGGGAGTGCCTGCAAGGGTTGAACGCCGAGTTGGCCATGGGTGAAGTGGAGGTCCATTTCGCGCTATTCATCCAGCGCCTGCCGGGGGTTATCGAATTGCGCTGGCATGACGGTACGCCGTTCGCCGATCCCGCCACGCGGGCGTGGATCGCGTCCCAGGTCATGCCTCACCTGAAAAACCCCGGCGCGGCGCCCGAAATCGATACCACCCACAACGATGCGCCTTGGGAACTGACGCTGGAAGAGGCCCAGTCGATCCTGTCCAAGGATGGCCTCAAACCCGCTGTCCAGTTACTCAGGCAAGGCATGCAAAACGCTCTTGGGGCACGCGAGTGTTTCCTCTGGCGGTTCGCGATGGCTCGCTTGTGCTTCTCGGCGAGGAAATACGAACTCGCCAAAGTCCAGCTCGAGGTCCTCGACCAGACACTGCAACACGCCGGCCTGAATACCTGGGAGCCCACCCTGGAGTTACAGGTGCTGCATTTGTTGCACAGCTGCTGCGAGTTATTGCCTCAGAACCACGTCATACGCGAGTGCAAGGAAGAGACCTATCGCAGGTTGTGTCACCTCGACCTGGAACGGGTCATTGAATAGGCCTCCGGGTCCAAAATTGTAAGGAGAAAGTCATGGCCAAAGAAGGCTCGATCGCCCCGAAGGAACGCATCAACGTCACCTTCAAACCTGCCACCGGCGGTGCCCAGGAAGAAATTGAACTGCCGTTGAAACTATTGGCGATCGGTGATTACACCCACCGCAGGGATGAACGCAAGATCGAGGACCGCAAGCCGATTGGCATCGACAAGATGACCTTCGACGAAGTGTTGGCCAAGCAAGAGCTGAACCTGACCCTGAGCGTACCGAATCGTCTCCAGGAAGAAAGCGAAACTGAAGAGTTGGCAGTACAGCTGCGTGTGAACTCGATGAAGGATTTCAACCCGGCGAGCCTGGTCGAGCAGGTGCCGGAGCTCAGCAAATTGATGGAGCTGCGCGATGCCCTGGTGGCGCTCAAAGGGCCATTGGGTAACGCGCCGGCGTTTCGCAAGGCCATCGAAGGCGTACTCGGCAATGACGAGTCCCGCCGCCGCGTACTGGATGAGCTGGGTCTGAACACCACAGCGAAGAACGCTTGATTCTTTCAGCCAAGGAAGCCGAAACATGAGTACCCATGCCGTACAGCAGCAAAGCCAGGACAACGCTGATTACAGCATTCTTGAGAGCATCATCGCCCAGACTCGCCTGACCCCGGACGATGACGCCTACGACATTGCCAGGCGAGGCGTATCTGCGTTCATCGAAGAGTTGCTCAAGCCGCAAAACAGCGGCGAGCCGGTCAAGAAGGCCATGGTCGACCGCATGATCGCCGAGATCGACGCCAAGCTCAGTCGCCAGGTGGACGAAATCCTCCACCACCCACAATTCCAGGCCCTGGAGTCGGCATGGCGCGGTTTGCAGTTGCTGGTGGACCGCACCAACTTCCGCGAAAACATCAAGATAGAAATGCTCAACGTCTCCAAGGACGACTTGCTGGACGACTTCGAGGATTCGCCAGAAGTCATGCAGTCAGGCCTGTACAAACATATCTACACCGCTGAATACGGGCAGTTCGGTGGGCAGCCGGTGGGTGCGGTCATCGCTAACTACTTCATGTCGCCAAGCTCGCCGGACGTGAAGTTGATGCAGTACGTGTCCAGTGTCGCTTGCATGTCCCATGCACCGTTCATCGCCGCGGCAGGTCCGAAATTCTTTGGCCTGGAAAGCTTTACTGGCCTGCCGGACCTCAAGGACCTGAAGGACCACTTCGAAGGTCCGCAATTCGCCAAGTGGCAGAGCTTTCGTCAATCGGAAGATGCTCGCTATTTTGGTCTGACCGTACCGCGCTTCCTGTTGCGCAACCCCTACGATCCGCAAGAGAACCCGGTCAAGTCATTCGTCTACAAGGAAACCGTAGCCAACAGCCACGAGCACTACCTGTGGGGCAACACGGCATACGCGTTCGGTACAAGGCTGACCGACAGCTTTGCCAAATTCCGCTGGTGCCCGAATATCGTTGGCCCTCAAAGCGGTGGCGCGGTTGAAGACCTGCCGTTGCACCACTTCGAAAGCATGGGTGAGATCGAAACCAAGATCCCGACCGAAGTGCTGGTGTCCGACCGACGCGAGTACGAATTGGCCGAGGAAGGCTTCATCTCCCTGACCATGCGCAAAGGCAGTGACAACGCCGCGTTCTTCTCCGCCAGTTCCGTGCAGAAGCCGAAGTTCTTTGGTAACGGCGCCGAGGACAAGCATGCCGAGCTGAACTACAAGCTTGGCACTCAGTTGCCCTACATGATGATCGTCAATCGACTGGCTCACTACTTGAAGGTTCTGCAGCGCGAGCAATTGGGGTCATGGAAGGAGCGCACGGATCTGGAGCGTGAACTCAACAACTGGATTCGCCAATACGTTGCCGACCAGGAGAACCCGAGTGCCGAAGTTCGTGGCCGCCGTCCGCTGCGCGCAGCGAAGATCATTGTCAGCGACGTTGAAGGTGAGCCGGGTTGGTATCGCGTAGGCCTGAACGTACGGCCTCACTTCAAGTACATGGGGGCCGATTTCACGCTGTCGTTGGTTGGCAAGCTGGACAAGGCGTAGGCGCGCTCATGATGTATGGCAGCCTTTTCGAGCGCCTGGCTGGTGATTCAGAAAAGCGCGCGGGTTTGAGCCGTGAGATGTGTGTCGTGACATCGGTGGCTGCGCATCTGGCCAAGATGCTCAGCACCCGGGCGGGTAGCGTGCAGACGCTATCCGATTATGGGCTACCGGATCTCAATGACATGCGCTTGAGCCTGCACGACGCAGGGAGCCAGGCCCGCAAGGCGATCGAGGCGTTCATCAAGGCCTACGAGCCACGCCTCAGGAATGTCTGTGTCGTTTCAATACCAAGCCATGCCGATCCGCTTCGCCTGTCCTTCAGCATCGACGCTTTGCTGGATGTGGAGGGGGTCAGGCGGCAGGTGAGTTTTTCCGCGTGCCTGGACGGCAGCGGTCAGGTCAAGGTCAGACAAGGATAGCCATACATGTCGTTCAATCATTACTACCAGAGCGAGCTGACGGCGCTCCGTCAGCTGGGCCGGCGCTTCTCCGAGCGTAACCCGGCGTTGGCCCCCTTTCTGGGGCAGGCCGGACGGGACCCGGATGTGGAGCGGCTGCTGGAGGGGTTTGCATTCCTGACCGGGCGGCTGCGCCAGAAGCTCGATGACCAATTGCCGGAGCTGAGCCATTCGCTGATGCAGCTGTTGTGGCCGAACTACATGCGGCCGTTGCCGGCCTTCAGCATCTTGCAGTTCGATCCACTACAGCGGTCCGGCCCCGCACTGCGGGTGGAGCGTGATACGCCGGTCGAAAGCAAGCCTGTGCAGCAGGTGCGTTGCCGTTTCCTGACGTGTTACTCAACCGAGGTGCTGGCGCTTGATCTGACCAGGTTGAGTTATTCAGTGAAAGGGGATGGGTCGCTGTTGAGCCTGCGCCTGGAAATGTGTTGCGACGGTCATCTGGGCGAACTGCAACTGAGCCAATTGCGTCTGCACTTGACCGGCGAGCGTTACATCAGCCAGATGCTCTATCTCAGTCTCTTGCGCAACCTTGAAGGTATCGAGCTGATCCCGCTGGACGGCTCCGGCGATGCCCTGCGGGCTGCAGATGGCAGCCCCATGATGTTCAGGGTCCCGGCCGATCGTGTCCAGCCGGTAGGGTTTGCCGAAGAGGAAGCGCTGATCCCGTATCCGCTGAATACTTTTCGCGGCTATCGCTACCTGCAGGAATACTTCGCCTTCCAGGACAAGTTCCTGTTCGTCGACGTCAATGGCCTGGACGTGATCAACGCTGCTCCGCGTGGCAGCGTCGAACAGATGCGGGGCCTGGAACTGCGCTTCGATATTGGCAAAAGCGGTATCCAGCGGACGCGCCCGACACTGGACAACATAAAGCTTCACTGCACGCCGATCGTCAATCTGTTCAAGCATGATGCCCAGCCAATCCGCCTGGACAGCAAACAGGACGAATACCTGTTGCTGCCGGCCGATTATGACCAGGAGCACTGCGGCGTGTTCTCGGTCGAAAGCGTCACCGGCTGGAACCCCGGCGGCCTGGGTTATCAGGCCTATGTGCCGTTCGAATCCTTCGAGCACGATTCAAGCTTCGATGTGGCCCACAGCCGACCCTACTACAGCGTTCGTCAGCGCCCTTCATTGCTGCACGGTGGCCTGGATACCTGCCTGGGCTTCGGTACCCGGCACTCTCACCCCCATGAAACCCTGTCGATCGAGTTGATGTGCACCAACCAGAACCTGCCGCGCCAGCTCAAGCCGGGTGACATCGACCAGCCCGGTGAAAAAAGCCCTGAGGCGCTGAGTTTCCGCAACATCGGGCCGGTCACCTCGAGCTTCGCTCCCCCGCTCAATCGCGATTTCCTCTGGAAGCTGGTCAGCAACATGTCACTCAACTACCTGTCGCTGGCGGACGTCAATGCGCTCAAGGTGATTCTCGAAACCTATGATTTTCCGCGCTACTACGACGAGCAGACAGAGAAGGTCAGCAAGCGTTTGCTGGACGGGCTCAAGTCGATCAGGCACCAGCATGTCGACCGCCTGCATCGAGGCTTGCCGGTTCGTGGCTTGCGCACCGAACTGACCATCGACCCCCAGGGATACATCGGCGAGGGCGACCTGTTCGTCTTCGCTTCGGTTCTCAACGAATTCTTCGCGCTTTATGCCAGCCTCAATTCGTACCACGAACTGCGGGTGAACAGCACACAAGGAGAGGTCTATCAATGGACACCCCGCATGGGCCAGCAGCCGCTTCTATAAGCGGGCTGACGCGAGGGATACGCGAGTACTCGCTATTTCAGGCCGTGTTGTTGGTCGTTGATCGGCTGCGCGAGGCTCACCCAGACCTGGATGATGAGGCGCTGTATGACCGGCTGGAGTTCCAGGCCAACCCAAGCCTGGGGTTCCCCGCCAGCGACATCGATCGTGTGGAGTTTTTCGAAGAGCACGGCCAGGTGCGAGCGCGCCTGAGCATGAACCTGATCAGCCTGGTAGGGGCAGGGTCGCCGCTACCGGCGTTCTATGGTGAGCAGGCCCTGGGGGAGGAGGATGGCAATCCGACGCGCGACTTCCTCGACGTCTTCCACCACCGTCTTCAACGGCTGATGCTGCCGATCTGGCGCAAGTATCGCTACTGCGCAAGTTTTCAGAGCGGAGCTAAAGACCCGTTTTCCGAGCAGTTGTTTGCGCTGATCGGCCTGGGCGGCGAAGACATTCGCAAGGCCAGTCAACTGAACTGGAAGCGTCTGCTGCCGTATCTGGGACTGCTGAGTCTTCGTGCTCATTCGGCAGCCCTGATCGAGGCCGTGCTGCGTTATTACTTCAAACACGCCGAACTGAACCTTGAGCAGTGCATCGAGCGGCGCGTGGAGATCCTTGGCGAACAGCGCAATCGCCTGGGGAGCGCCAATAGCCTGCTGAGCCAAGACCTGGTGCTGGGTGAACAGGTGCGTGACCGCAGCGGCAAGTTCCGGATCCATATCAGCGAACTGGACTGGCAGCGTTTTCACGAATTCCTGCCCATCGGCATCGGTTACCAGCCGTTGTGCTCGCTGGTGCGATTCACCCTGCGTGATCCCCTCGAATATGACATTCGCCTGGTCCTGCGCCGGCAGGACATTCGTGAGCTGTGCATTGGAGAACAGAACATCTGCCGCCTGGGATGGACCAGTTGGTTGGGGCACGAGCGCGCCGATGGCGTGGTGACCCTCGGCAGCAAAATTCATTAGGAATGAATGACATGATCAACGTAGACCTTCAGCAACTGATCCAGGCGTTGGACGCCGAAACCAGAAGCGATCTGGAGCGCTCGGCCGAGCGATGCGTCGCCCGTGGCGCAGACAAAGTCCTGGTGGAAGACTTGATGCTGGGCTTGCTGGAACGTCCGCAGGGGCTGCTCGCGCGAGCCTTGCAGGATGCCCAGGTAAGCGCAGGTGAACTGAGCGCTGCGCTGCAACCACTGATGGGACACAGCGCTTCGCGCAACCCGGTATTCGCCCCGGAGCTGGTGCAATGGTTGCAGGATGCACTGCTGGTGGCCAATCTCGAGCTGGGCTGCAGCCAGGTCGGACAAGCCGCGTTGATCCTGGCATTGCTGCGCAACCCGCTTCGCTATGCAGGGAGTGCTTACCAGGCGCTGCTCACCCGACTGAACGTCGATCGGTTGAAAGATTTCGCCTTGTCGCAACAGACCCACCCTGTCGCCGATCACTCCGCCAAGCCGGGCGACTCCCTGCTGGCGCGCTTTACCCACGACCTGACCCGGCAGGCTCGTGAAGGTCAACTCGACCCGGTGCTTTGTCGCGACGGTGAAATCAGGCAGATGATCGATATCCTCGTTCGTCGCCGCAAAAACAATCCAATCGTGGTCGGTGAAGCAGGGGTGGGCAAGACCGCCATCGTCGAGGGGCTGGCGTTGCGCATCGCCGCCGGAGAAGTACCGTCAGTGCTCGAAGGCGTCGAGCTGCTTTCGCTGGATATGGGGCTCCTGCAGGCCGGGGCCAGCATAAAAGGTGAATTCGAACGTCGTCTCAAAGGGGTGATCGACGAGGTCAAGGCTTCGCCAAAGTCCATCATCCTGTTCATCGATGAGGCTCACACCTTGATTGGCGCGGGTGGCAACGCCGGGGGCGCCGATGCGGCCAACCTGCTCAAGCCGGCCTTGGCCCGGGGCGAGCTGCGTACTATCGCGGCCACCACCTGGGCCGAGTACAAAAAATATTTTGAAAAAGACCCGGCCCTGGCCCGTCGTTTCCAACCGGTGCAATTGCACGAGCCGACCGTCAGTGAGGCAGTGACCATCCTGCGTGGCCTGGCCCGGGTCTACGAGAACAGTCACGGCATTTACCTGCGTGATGATGCGGTGGTCGCGGCGGCGCAATTGTCGGCTCGCTACCTGGCTGGTCGTCAGTTGCCAGACAAGGCTGTGGATGTGTTGGACACTGCCTGCGCCCGCGTGCGCATCAGCCTGGCCGCTGCGCCGCACAGCCTGGAGCGGTTGCGCGGCGAGTTGGCCGAAGGCGAGCGCCAGCGCCAAGCGCTTCGTCGTGATGCGCAGGCCGGCTTATCGATTGATCTTCAGGCGCTGGAAGCGCTGGAGGTACGCCTGGAGGCTACCGAAGACGAGCGCCGAACGCTGGAAATCCAATGGACCGAGCAACGCATTCTTGCGGAACGCCTGTTGTCGCTTCGTCAGCAATTGGCCAAGGCACGGAAAGCCTCGGTGGATCACCCCCTCAGCGTCGAAGCACTGGAAGCGGCGTTGCATGAAACACACGGCACGTTGGTGGCTGCGCAAGTCCAGGCGCGCCTAGTCAGCTTCGAAGTTTGCCCGCGACTGGTAGCCGAGGTCATCAGTGCCTGGACCGGTGTGCCGCTGGCACAACTGGCGCGAGAGCACAATTTGAAAGTCGCCAGTTTCGCGACGGACCTGCGTGCTCGTATTCGTGGTCAGGAGCCGGCTGTACAGGCGCTTGACCGTGCGATGCGTGCCGCCGCCGCAGGCCTGAACAAACCCGACGCCCCGGTGGGGGTATTTCTGTTGGTAGGGCCCAGTGGCGTCGGCAAGACCGAGACGGCGCATGCCCTGGCCGACCTGCTCTATGGCGGTGATCGTTTTATCACCACGCTCAACATGGCCGAATTCCAGGAGAAACATACGGTTTCCCGGCTGATCGGGGCGCCGCCGGGCTACGTCGGTTTTGGCGAAGGCGGCATGCTCACCGAAGCCGTGCGGCAAAAGCCCTATTCAGTGGTGCTGCTCGATGAGGTCGAAAAGGCCGACCCGGATGTGTTGAATCTTTTCTACCAGATATTCGACAAGGGCTTGGCCAACGACGGAGAAGGGCGGGAGATTGATTTTCGCAACACCCTGATCCTGATGACGTCGAACCTGGGCAGCGAGCGCATCAACGAGTTGTGCGAAAACGGCGCCAAACCAAGTGCCGAATGCCTTGAAGAATCCATTCGCCCAATACTCAGTCGACATTTCAAACCCGCGCTGCTGGCGCGCATGTGCGTGGTGCCGTACTACCCGGTCAACGGGCCAGTGTTACGTGAACTGGTGGAGGGCAAACTCGACCGCTTGGGCGAGCGGCTGCAGCGTCGTCAATTGGGTTTCAGTTATTGCGGGCACCTTGTGAACCACCTGGTTGAGCGTTGCAGTCGTAATGATCGTGGCGCACGACTGATTGACCAACTGCTTGACCTGCACCTGATGCCGCTGGTTGCCGACCGGTTGCTCGCCGCCATGGCCGGTGGTGAACAGCTACGGCATGTACACGCCGTGCTCAACGGTGATGCCAGCGTCGCGTGTGAGTTCTCCTGAGGTGGGCGCCATGTTCAAGAAACTTTCGCAACCGTTGGACTATGCCGAAGCGCTTCTGGCGCTGTTTTCCGACCTTTCGCGCTTGGCGGACGGTGCTGAGCTGGTGGGGAAGTTCATCCAGGGCGTAGCGCGGCTCAGTGGCTGTGAACTGGTGCAGTTGTACCTGCTCGATGCCACTCGCACCCGCCTGGTAATGAACACCGAGAGCCTGGATGGCCAGTTGCAATTTCGTGACCCGCAAAGCCTGCCCTCCGACTACCACGCTGAGCAATTGTTGCAATTTTCCCTGTGCCAGAACCGTGTGGTGTACCTCGACGCGTTAAGCGACAGCGTGCACGAAACCGGTTTCCTGCCGCCGCGGGCCACCCCCTGGCAGTCGCTGCTTTGCGTTCCCTTGGGTGATCCGCAGGATGGGGTCGGAGGCTTGTTGCTATGCGCGAGCAATCGGCACCTCGACCTGCATGGGATCGCTGAGTCCCTGGGACATCTTGGGACCTTCGCGCTTGGCCAGATGCATCTGTTACAGCGTCTGCGCGGTCCTGTCGACGAGTCGGTGCCTGATACCACGAGCCTGCCGAGCGCCGTCAGTTACGGCCTGATTGGTAAGAGCATGGCCATGCGCAAGACCTGCTCATTGCTCAGTAAAGTACTGCACAGCCCCTATACCGTCCTGCTGCGGGGTGAGACCGGTACCGGCAAGGAGGTGGTGGCCCGGGTCCTCCATGATTACGGCCCGCGTCGATCCAAGGCGTTTATCGTGCAGAACTGTGCGGCGGTTCCCGAGAACTTGTTGGAGAGTGAGCTTTTCGGCTATCGCAAGGGCGCGTTCACCGGTGCCGACCGGGACCGCGCCGGGCTGTTCGACGCGGCCAACGGCGGCACGCTGTTGCTCGATGAAATTGGCGATATGCCGTTATCCCTGCAGGCCAAGTTGTTGCGAGTGTTGCAGGAAGGCGAAATCCGACCGTTGGGGTCCAACGTCACTCACCAAGTCGACGTGCGCATCATTGCTGCTACCCACCGCGACCTGAAGCAACTGATGGAGGAGGGCAAGTTCCGCGAAGACCTGTATTACCGCCTTGCGCAGTTTCCAATTCCGCTACCGGCGTTGCGCCAGCGCGACGGCGACATCATTGAGCTGGCGCGGCATTTTGCCGACAAGGCTTGCACACTCCTGCAGCGGGATCCGGTGCGCTGGTCAGACGCAGCGCTCGATCACCTGGCCGCCTACGACTTCCCGGGAAACGTTCGTGAACTCAAGAGCATCGTAGAAAGGGCCGTGCTCATGTGCGAGGGCGGCGAACTGCTTGTCGAGCATTTTGCACTACACATCCAGACCCCAGCCGAGCGGGGCCGTGTGAGCTTGCGTGAACGGATGGAGCAGATCGAACGTGGCCTGCTGATCGATGGCCTGCGCGAGAGCTCGGGCAACAAGGCGCGTGCCGCCCGTGAACTTGGCTTGCCGCTACGCACGCTGGTCTATCGCCTTGCGCGCCTGAACGTTCAGCGTAGTGATTTCAATGATTGATCCTCGCCTTGTTCGTAGTCCTTCCAGCCCGGTCATTCCTGGAGAAATTTCGATGCCTGTTTTTGCCTGGCGAGCCGTCCTGCTGACGTTCCTCGTGTCGCTTGCCCTCGGCGGTTGTAGTGGTAACTACAAATTCAACGACAGTGATTATCGCCCTTTGGGTGATCCACAAGCGGTCTATCGCGGTAAGTGACCCAAGGAACCTTTAGTAGATGGATCTTGTTTTCGAAATGCTGAACGCCAACCAGTTCGTCCCTGTACGGCTGCTTCACAAGACCTTCGGACCGGCCGGCGGAGTGATCGGTCGGGGCGAGGGTTGCCACTGGATGATCCCTGATCGTGATCGCCTGCTGTCCAAGTGTCACGCGCAGGTCAGCTTCCGTGAGGGCGCGTTTTTCCTGACCGATACCAGTGGCAACGGTACGACCCACCGCGAAAGCGGCGCACGCCTGCCCAAGGGCGAGCCGGTACGGATACAGGACGGAGACGCCTACATCATGGGCGAATTCGAGGTCCTGGCACGGCTGGTCGGCGGCCCGTCGAACAGCGTTGCCGAAGCCGGTCGCTCAACGCCGGTCGACAGTCTCATTCCGGACGATGCCTTTCTGGAACTCGACCCGCTGAAAGCGCTGGACCAACAGGAGCGGGTCTTGCTGGACATCGATGAGCTGATAAATCCCACTGCCGTACCACCAGATGCCCTTGGGCGCCCAGATTATGCGCGTATCGACATGGAAAGCCTGCTGGTGCCGGAGTTGGTCGAAGAGCTCGTTGAACCAAGGCCTGCGTCCATCCCGCCCGCCGGCGCTATGGATCACCCGCGCGAAGATTTTTGGGAGCGCTTTGCGATGGCCTTGGGTATGGATCTCGAAAGCCTTGATAGCGAGGCCCGCGAAACCCTGGCGATCAACGCCGCGCTGCTGCTCAAGCAAAGCATTCATGGTTTGCAGCAGAGCTTGCGCACTCGCTCGGCGTTGAAAGGCGAACTGCACCCGGCCCAGACCTATGAAGAACAGGTTCGTCTGATTGCCAGCCTGCAAATCGATCACCACGGATGACGTCCATGTCGCACTGCACGATGCACTTATTCAAGACTTTGAAGGCGCTGGCCATGGCCCTGCTGCTGGGCGGTTGCACCACCTTGTCGCCCTTTTCGACGATGACCAAGCTCAACCTCACCCTGACGGCCAGTGATCAGCTCAACCCCGACCTCAATGGGCGCCCATCGCCAGTGGTGGTGCGGTTGTTCGAACTCAGGCATCCGGTAGCCTTTGAAAATTCGGATTTCTTCAGCCTTTATGAGCGCGCGAGGGAAACACTGGCCCCCGATCTGGTTTCCAGCGAAGAGCTGGAATTGCGCCCAGGTGAAACCGTCGAGCTCAGGCTCGGTATCACTGGGGATGGCCGTTACGTCGGCATACTCGCGGCGTACCGGGACCTGCCACACGCCCGCTGGCGCTACACACTGCCAGTGGCTGCGACGCAGTTGACCGAAGCGAACCTGACTCTCGACCAGGATGGGATCGCCAACATGCTTGAAAGACAGGCCAAGGTAGATGACCGATGAATCACGATAAAGTCATCTGGCAAGAAGGCATGTTGTTGCGTCCACAACATCTGCAACACAACGATCGTTACTTCGACCACCAGTTGAAGGTTCGCACCCGGTTGCTGGCCAGTTACGCCTGGGGATTCCTGGCGCTGGAAATCGATCTGCAATTTCTCAACATGGGCCAACTGGTGGTCAGCCAGGCCAGCGGGGTCCTGCCGGACGGCAGTCTGTTCGAGCTCGGTGGCAACACCGAGCCGTTGGCCCTGGAAGTACCGTCCAATACCAGCAATACACCGATCTACCTCGCGCTGCCATTGGTGACCGGCAATCACATCGAGTCCCGTCGTCCGGAGCAATCTGACGTGCTGGCGCGCTACACCATCTACGACGCGCAGGTGACCGACTCCAACGCCGGCGATTCCGGCGGGAGCCAGATCAGTTGTGGCCGGCCGGACCTGCGCCTGCTGTTGGGCGAGCAACAGAGCGACCATGCGTTTGTGAAGCTCAAGCTTTGTGAGGTGCTCGATACCACGGCCGATGGAGTGATCAGGCTCGCCCCGGACTTTGTGCCGACCTTCCTCCAGGCTCGTTCATCCCATTATTTGCTGTCGTGTCTCAAGGAGATCATCGGCATGCTTGCCCATCGGGGTGACAGTCTTGCGGAGCGGATCCGTTTCAATGGCAAGGCCGGTGGTGCGCAAGTCGGCGATTTCATGATGCTGCAACTGATCAACCGTAGCGAACTGTTGCTGCGTCATTATCTGGACCTGGAGCAAGTACATCCCGAAACGCTCTACCGAATGCTACTGGCCCTGTTGGGTGAACTGGCGACGTTCTCCAGTGACAGCAAGCGCCCACCCCTCACCAACCGCTACCAGCACAGCGACCAGGGCGCATGTTTTCGCAGCCTGATGCAAGCGATCCGCCAGGTGCTGTCGATGGTGCTCGAGCAGCACGCTATCGAGCTGCAATTGCAGCCGCGCCAATATGGAATCACCGTTTCGCCGATGCAGGACCTCTCCCTGCTGGATACGGCTTCATTCGTGCTGGCGGCTAGTGCCAACTGTGACAGCGAAGAGCTGCGCCATCGACTGCCGTTGAACCTCAAGGTTGGCTCTGTGGAGCGCATCCGCCAGTTGGTCAACCTGCATCTGCCCGGTATCAAGATCAGGCCTCTGCCTGTGGCTCCGCGGCAGATCGCCTTCCATGCCAACAAAACCTATTTCATCCTGGAGCCCAGCTCCGAAGACCTGGCGCAACTGAAGCGCTCGGCAGGCTTCGCGTTCCATGTGTGCGGTGATTTCGCCGAGCTTGAACTGAATTTTTGGGCCATCAGGAATTGAACGAAATGGACAAGGAAAATCCCCAGGACGAAACAACCGTCCTGCTCGACCACCATGGACAGCGTCCTGCTTCCGGACCCTTGACCGACGCTGCTGCGCCGCCGCGTTTCGAACAGTTGCAAGAGCGAATGATCTACGCCGCGCACCTGCCGCGGTCTCAGGCCTTCAATGTCAGCCTTAATCCGCTGGTCTCGGCGGCGTCCGGATTGTTGTCGCAAATGGTGCAGCTCAAGCACGGCCGCGAACGCGAGGACCTGCAAGCCCTTAAAGGGGAACTGAAGCGAGGCCTGGAGCAGTTCGAAGCCTGTGCCTTGCAGGACGGTGTTGAAAACAGTCAGTTGATCGCGGCGCGGTACGTGCTCTGCTCAGCGATCGATGAGGCGATCGTCACTACGCCGTGGGGCCATGGCGGTGGTTGGTCACAGATAAGCCTGCTCAGCACTTTTCACAACGAAACCTTCGGCGGCGAGAAGGTCTTTCAATTGCTTGAGCGCTTGTCGAAAAACCCCATCAAACACCTGTCGATGCTTGAGTTGTTGTATCTGTGCCTGTCCCTGGGCTTCGAGGGCAAGTATCGGGTGCAGACCCGTGGGATGCTCGAACTCGAAAATCTGCGCGATGCCCTGTATCGGCTGATCTGCCAGGCACGCGGCGACATTCCTCGTGAACTGTCGCCTCGTTGGGAAGGCTTCGATGGTACGCGACGCAACCCGGTGCGCATTGTCCCGGCCTGGACGGTGGCGGTTTTTACGCTGGTCTGCCTGGGGGTGATGTACTCGAGTTTCGCCTGGGTATTGGACGGGCAGCGCCGAAGCGTACTGCAACCATATCAACTGTCAGAACCGGTCGCCGCTCAGCCGCTGCCGTAAACAGGGACGTGTCATGAAATTGCTTTTAAGGAAAGCCGGTGCCTGGGTGCGCCAGACGTGGATTTGGACGCTGCTGGCGGTGCTTTGTATCGCGTTGCTGGTGTGGTTCGCCGGGCCGCTCCTGGCCGTCAATGACTACAAGTTCTGGGCAAGCCCGACGGCGCGGTTGCTGACCGTCAGCATGTTAATGCTGGGCTGGGGCCTGGCCATGGTTTTCGTCAATGGGCGCGGTGGTTCAAGCGCGAATCTCCAGCAAAACACCCCCGAGCAGACTCGGGCCCTGCATCAGGCCAGGATTGATGATGAGCGGCGCGAAGTGCGCTCGCGCTTCAAGCAGGCATTATCCACGCTCAGGTCCTCGAGCCTTTATCCCGGCCGCAGCGAACGCTGGCGCAACGATCTGCCGTGGTATCTGCTGATCGGCCCGCCTGCCAGCGGCAAGACCCATCTGCTGGACTGCTCGGGCCTGGAGTTCCCCCTCAACAGGCTTGAACGCAAGCCACTCGGCGACACATCGGGTACCCGTTATTGCGATTGGTATTTTGCCGAGCACGCCGTGCTGGTCGACACTGCCGGGCGCTACCTGACCCAAACGGACAGTGATGTCGACAGCAGCGCCTGGGCCGTATTGCTCGAACTGCTGCGCAAGCGTCGCCGCAGTCGTCCGTTGAGCGGTGTGCTGGTGACGGTGCCGACCGAGGTTCTGTTGCTGGGCAGCGAGGACGAAGTGACCACGCTGGCCCGCCAGATTCGTGGCCGCCTGCAGGACCTGCAACAGCGACTGCACGTCGATGTCCCGGTTTATCTGGTCCTGAGCAAAGCGGACGGCATGCCAGGTTTCAATGAGTTCTTTGATTCGTTGACTCGCGAAGAAAACGACCAGGTATTGGGTGCAAGTTTCAGTCGGGACCAGCGTGGTGGTGATGTGGCCGTGTTACGTGCCGAGTTCGAGGCGCTGCTGCATCGCCTCAACAGTCAGGTGATCATGCGCATGCATCAAGAGCGCGACCCGTTGCGTCGTAGCTGCATGCTTGATTTCCCTCACCAACTTGGACAACTCGGCGCCGGCCTGTGTCTGCTGGTCGAGCAGGCGTTTACCGGCAACGTTGGTACGTTGCGGGGTTTCTACCTGACCTGCGCATCATCGCCGGCCCGAACCAATACCACGCCCAGCGGGCGCTCGCGGTTCATTCATCACTTGATCAGCCGGGTGATTTTTCCGGAAGCCGATCTGACCGACCTCGTTCAGCGCGAGCGCCGTCGTCTCCATTGGGGGCAGCGAGCTTTGTATTTCGGGGCGCTGACGGTCATTGGCCTGTGTGGGCTGTTGTGGGCGCACGGTTTTTCGGCCAACCACGAGCGACTGGACAGCTTGCGTACGCTGACGCAACGCTGGGACCAGCAGCAATCGGTCCAGGCGAATGCTGATGACTGGGCCGCGATGCTCGAATCACTGGATCTCCGTTTCGAGGCCACCCGGGTTTTCCCACCCTACAGGGCGGTGCCTTTGCATGAACGCGTCGGCCTGTACCAGGGCGAGGTGAGCAACCCTGCGGTGACCGACGCCTACGAGCGTGAACTACAGGAGCGACTGTTGCCGAAGGTTGCGCAGAGGCTGGAAGCGCATGTCCGCAACAACTGGAATGACCGTGAGCAACTGCTCAACAGCCTGCGCGCGTACTTGATGCTGGGCCTGCAAGAGCGCCGCGATGTTGCCTGGCTCAAGGACTGGCTGGCCAACGATGGGTCGCTTCGTCATCCCGGCAACACGGCGCTGCAGGAGGGCCTGAATGCCCACCTCGAGCGCCTGTTGGAGTTACCGTTTATCCATGCACTCAACGAACCGCTGGTGGCCCAGGCCCGGGAAGCCTTGCGCCGTGAGTCCCTGGCGGCCGTCGTCTACAGAATGCTGCACGAACAGGCCAGCCATCTGCCGCAATACCGACTCAGCCAACACCTGGGCTCGCAAGGTGCGTTGTTGGTCGGCACCGATCGTATGATTCCCGGTTTCTATACCCGCCAGGGTTACGAACGCTACTTTTCGGTTCAAGGCACGGCCCTGGTCACCGAGTTGCTGCGGGACAACTGGGTATTGGGTGAAGGCGAGGGCCTCAGCGGCATGGACATGCGTCGCCTGATGGTCGAACTGGAACAGCTGTATTTTCGTGACTATGCCGACCACTGGAGCGAAGCGGTCGGCCAGGTCGCCCTACAAACCATCAGCAATGCAGGTGAGGGCGCCGAGCAACTCGCGGGGCTGACCTCGGCTCACTCGCCGATTCTGCGGATGCTGGTGCAAGTGCGCGAACACACTCGAATTCAGGCTGTTGTCGAGCAAATCGACGACCTGACGCAAGCGGCAGGGAACGTTGGACATGCCGTTACAAAACTCGCCGCCGTGGCTGGGAAAGCCTCTGCGTCCCTGACCGAAAGCCTGCCGGACACCGCGCAAAAATCCTTGCGACGGCGTTTCGAGCCGCTGCATCGCCTACTGGATCCGGACAATGGTCCGACGGCAGATCTGGTCCAGGCCTTGCGGGCCATTGATGAGGTGCAATTGCAACTGGCAAACCTGGCTCGCGCCAGTGCCCCGGAACAAGCGGCGTTCGAGCTGGCCAGGCACCGCATGGGCGGCCAGCGCGATGCGTTGAGTCACCTGCGCGGTGCGTCTGCCCGCCTGCCGCGGCCGGTCAGTGCTTGGTTCAACGTGATGGCTGAGGACAGCTGGCGCCTGGTGCTCGATGATTCTTATCGTTACCTGAACCAGCGTTATCAGAGCGAGCTGTACAGCTTTTACGGCAAGGCGATCAACAAGCGATACCCGTTCAGTGCCCACAGTGCCAGCGACGTCGCGCTCAATGACTTCCGGGAGTTCTTCAAGGACCAGGGCATCGTCGATCGATTCTTCGACAATTACATGCAGCCCTTCATCAGCGGCTCCGCGGGACACTACCGTCTGCGCAGCATCGACGGTCAGAGCTTGCCGATGTCCCGGGTCTATCTCGATCAAATGGCAACCGCACACACCATTCGCCGGAGTTTTTTCGCCGAAAACCCGACCGAGCCGCAAGTACAGTTCAAGCTTGAGCCGTACACCCTGGACCCGGCGGTAAGCCGTGCTGAATTCCGTTTCGGTGACCAGATGCTTGAATACCGCCACGGTCCGATCCTGCCGGTGGCGTTTACCTGGCCAAGCGACGCGCAGAATGGTCGAGCCGCCCTGGTGCTGGACAAAATGGTTGGGCGAGGCGTGGGTATCGAGAAAAATACCGGGCCGTGGTCGCTGTTTCGGTTGTTCGACCTGATGCAGAGCGAATACCTGACCGGGCGCGATGTCCGCGTATTGAAGGCGGACCTGGGTGGCCTACGCGCCAACTATTTGCTGACGAGCCAACGTACGCCGAACCCTTTCGACATGAGCGTGCTGCGCACATTTCGCCTGCCGGTGCAGCTTTGATGGAGGCCGGCCCCTGGTACAGCGCAGCGCGCACCGACCCTGGCAAGACCCGGCCACGGAATGAGGATGCTTTTCTCGACTGCCCACAACAGGGGGTGTGGGCGGTGGCCGACGGCATGGGTGGCCACACGGGGGGGGATATTGCCAGCCAGCTGATCGTTGCCAACCTGACGGAACTGCCGCTGTACCGGGACTTGGCTGAACGTTCGAAAGCGGTGCGCCAATGCCTGCGCTGGACCAACCGACGACTGAGCCAGGAGCTGACCGTCACCGACGATCATCCCGGCATTATCGGCAGCACCGTGGTGGCGCTGTTGCTGGAAGGAAACCGCGGGGTCTGCATCTGGGCGGGTGACAGCCGTTGTTATCTGTGGCGCGGTCGACGACTGTACCAACTGACCAAGGACCATTCACTGCAACAGCAACTGATCGACACGCAACACATCAGCCGCGATGAGGCCCGTGCCCATCCTGCGGCCAAGGCCCTGACCCGCGCGGTTGGTGCCGCCCCAGAGTTGAGGCTGGAGGTGCTGGAGCTGGATGTTCACCCGGGCGATACGTTCTTGCTGTGCAGTGACGGCCTGTACCAGGGCCTTGGCGCGCAAGCCCTTGGCAGTGCCTTGGACCTGGCTTCGCCGCGCGTGGCGTTGGAGCATCTTTTCGACGACGTTCTGCGTGGCCCGGCACGGGATAACCTGACGGCCGTGGTGGTCCGCCCGTGAATGAAGAGGGTAGCCACCCGACGTATTCCACCTTCGCCAACGCTGTGCCTACTGTGGCATCCAACCAGCTTTGCGTCAGCGAAACACCGGACATACTCACAGGACGCTATCGCCTTGAACGCTTGCTTGGGGCGGGTGGCATGGGGGTTGTTTACCGCGCGCGGGATCTGCTGCACGAACAGTTCGCTGATCCCGATCCATACCTTGCCGTGAAGATGCTCAGCGAGGTATTCGACGCATCACCCGATGCGAGTGCGCTGCTCTACAGCGAGTTCGCCCTGACGCGGCGATTGCACCACCCGAATATTTTGCGCCCCTACACCTTCGAAGTGGATGCCGCCCAAAGACGGGCCTTCATCACCATGGAACTGATGCGCGGCCTGACCTTGGACAAACTGCTTTGCGAACGGCCCCTCGGGCTGCCTTGGCCCGAACTGAAGGCTATCGCCGTGCCGCTGCTGGATGCCCTGGCGTACGCCCACGGCCGTGGCGTGCTGCATGGCGACGTGAAGCCAAGCAACGTCATGTTGAGCGAAGAAGGCCTGCGCCTGTTCGATTTCGGTTTGGGCCTGGCCGAAGACGGGCCTTCTCAGCATCTGCCAAACCTGAACCGTGAACGCCTTAACGCCTGGACCCCTGGTTACGCGGCGCCTGAACTGCTTGAAGGTGCGCCCCTTTCAGCGGGTGCCGATGTCTACGCTGTGGCTTGCGTGCTGTATGAACTGGCGAGCGGCCAACACCCGTTCCAGCGGTTACCGTCCACCCAGGCTCGCGATGCCCGATTGGAGCGCGCGCTCAAGGCGCCGTGCAACCTGCCCAGGCGTTGCTGGGCGGTGCTACGGATGGCGCTGGCGTTTGATCCGGGGCAGCGGCGTATTAGTGCAGCTCGATTGCGTGACGCCTTGAGCGGTGTGTCGTCTTGGTGGTGACATTCTTGAATGGTGAAACGAGCCATAACCTAGTCCCTATTTTGATCGCTACGACTGCTGTTCGTGGCGAGGGAGCTTGCTCCCGCTCGGCGGCGCAGCCGTCGTAAACCGGCGGATGCGGTTTTTCCGGAGAAATGCGCCGGCCTGTTTTGGGGCGGCTTCGCCACCCAGCGGGAGCAAGCTCCCTCGCCACGGGTTGGTGGTGTGGCGGCTATCGTGGGTCGACGTTATCCAACACACGGCTGGCCAGCATTGAACTTAGCTCGATCAGTTGCTGAATACCGAGGGCGATGTGGCGGCGGGGGCCTTCCAGGTCGAAGGCCAGGTTGCTGATCATCGCGTCGGCTGACGCGAGGTTTTCGCTGAGGTTGGCGAGCAGGCATTCGTTGTCGGCGTTTTTTGCCACGGTGAAGAGCTGGCCCGGTTTGGATGCATCTTCGGACTTTTCCGGTTTCGGTAGCAGGTAGTGATCCAAGACGCGTTTGGTGGTTTCGTCGTGCTTTTTGTTTTTGCTACCGGAACGGGTAGAGGTTGGGTCTGTTTCCGGAGGGTTCGGAGTTATCTTGAACATATGCATTTTTCCTTCTAGTAGGCCGCAACCATCTCGCTACTAAACGAAGGGGTGGCAGCTGTGCGCAAGTTAGTAGACCGGTGGAAAATACATAAAAGCCCGGCGCGCCCGAAGGCGCCATGCGCACAGCCACCATCAAATGCAGGCGACGCCTGACTGATGAGACTCATGCAACCATTATGTATTTCTATCCAGGGCTACTAAACCCGACCACTGATGGGCAGTGGCAGAGAAACGATAGAACCCATGGGCAAGGCGCACAAGCGGACGGATTCTGGCGTAGTTGTAGGCAATGGCGCAAGGATTCGTAGCTTGGCGGAAGCGTGGCGGAGGGAGAATAAACACGCCTTCGTAATGCCCTGGATTCGGGGCGAGGGAGCTTGCTCTCGCTCGGTGGCGCAGCGGTTTTTCTGTAGGAATGCGACGGCCTATTTGGGGCGGCTTCGCCGCCCAGCGGGAGCAAGCTCCCTCGCCACGGGATTTGCGTTTCAGATCAAACGCTGTGGCGTTCGCTGATTTATTCCTCGTCCAAATCTTCCTCATCGATCAGCCCTTGAACGAAGCGGAGGAAATTCGAGCAGACCAGCTTTTCGGATTGAGCCTGATTCTCTTCAGGGCTGAGGTCGCTATCAAGGCTATCAGTCGTGAAATAGCTAACGGCTTCGGTATCAAGGTTCAGGCAAAAGAAATTGCCGCCCCAGTCGTTTGCGAAAGGCAAGAGGTGCGCAGGCAGTACCTGTTTTTTCAGCATCAACTGGTAGGTGGATAGCACCGTGGATTCACCGTGAGCAATCGGCTTGAAGGTAGCCACTTCGATGGGATCGAAAAAGTCTTCGCTGACCCAATACGCTCGTTCCGGCATGCCGCCGTTGTACTTGAGGTAATGGTTTCGAAAGGGAGCCGGTAGCCTCTTGCCGATGACGGACTCCAGATGATCCAGATCCGTTGAGGTAATGGCCGTTTCATGATCTAGAAATTTATTCTCCAGCATCGCTGTCCTCTGGCTGGGCCGTATGTATCGCGCTTTTTGTCGCTTCATTACATATTCCATTGCCAGGATCGCGTGAAAGCACGTTAAGCAAGAATGGGAAATGGGCGTACCGACTGGATCGGCTAGCCCATGCTGCGGGAGAGACGATTCGTTAATGAAATCCCTCGAGCAATGCCTTGTCTTTTTCTCCGCCCCAAGGATCATCCAGCAGATATCTTGCAGGCACTCGGCTGTCCGACGGGACCAGCGTGATTTTGTAGAAAATCTCTTCGCCCTCGCATACCTCGAAGTACAACGCATAGTCGCGTTTCTCTAAATCAAGTTCGACCTTGAATTTTTCCGCTGCAGAGGCGATTTCCACGTGGCTGGGATCGGTGATATGGAAGGGCACGACGATGCAGCGCTGGGCGGTGGGGTCGAGGTTGAAGCTGTCTTCCAGTTTCAGATGGACGTTCGCACCGAAAGCGTCTTCAGGTAGGGGGTCGAATACAACATAGTCGCTATGAATTATTGCGCCTTGCTCCAGATTAATCTTGCCCCACTGGCTCGAGGTTTCGTCGAAGGGGCGTGAGCGGAATTGGATTTGGCTATGAGATATCAATAGATCCACAGATTGAGCGGTGTTTTTCATCAGTAAACCTCGATTTTAACTCTGGTCCCATTGGGCAGGTCGGACAGGACATTGCCGATGCTCGAGCCGGCCCCCCGATTGTCGCTAGGATCGATGTATTTGACGCTGGCGCCGGTACCACCTTCCTTGAACATTGCCATCGGCCATTCGTCCCGATCCTTGCCTGTTTTGGTCTTAATATCTTTCAAGCTAAGTTTGCGATTGAGCTTAGCGGTGTCACGTTGAATGGTCACGATGTAGGGATGCCCCTTCTTGATTGCGCCATCGATATGCCCAAACGTCTGCGGATACTCTGATCGCTTCAATCGCAGCTTGTAGTCGTACTGTTTCGATCGGGCCTTGGTCAGCGTACAGCCGGCGAGACCTAGGGGATCCATCCAAGTGAACGGATTTAGGACAAACGCGTAAAGATTGAATCCTCCTGCCAACCCAATAGGGTCTGGGGTCGTGAATCGGCCGACGTCCGGATCGTATTGGCGGAACAGGTTGTAATGTAAACCTGTTTCTCGATCCAGATACTGCCCTTGGAACCGCAAATTCTGCTCTTCGATGTAATACGGCTCGCGCACTTCCTCCAGCGTATTGCCCCACACCCGATACGTAGCCTGCCAAACGTTGTGCCCGTCGGCTTCGGTGAGTTGTTCCGGCAGGCCGTTGAGGTCGTTGTGGTAGTAGCGGACCTTTTGCAAGGGGCCGCTGCCGTCTACCCGGGCCAGGGGTTCGTAGCCGTCGTCTTCGTAGAGGTACAGGCTGGTTTGCTGGTGGCGGTGCTCCTGCAACAGGCGCAGGCCATCCCAGGTGAAGCGGGTTTCGCCCAGCGGGTAACCATTGCTGTCGTGTTCGGTCTTGGCGATGCGCCGGCCCAGCGGGTCGTAGGCCATTTTCACCACGCTGCCGTTGCCGTTGCGCACCTCGATCAAGCGGCTTTCAGCGTCATAGGCAAAGTGCTGCACGCCGCGTTTGGCGCTGCGTTTTTCGATCATCCGGCCGAAGGCGTCGTAGCGGTAGCGCTTGTCCTGGTAGGTCAGCAGTTTGTTGTGCACCACCAATCCGGCGCCGGGCGCTGGGCCGTCCAGCAGGTTGGCGGCGGCGTCGTAGGTGAAGGTCTCGCGCTGGCCGTGCAGGCTGTCCTGGCTGGCGATAATGCGGCCGGTGGCGTCGTAGTGCAGGAGCTGGCGCTGTTGTGCGGCGGGTTGCTGGTCGAGTTTGCCGATGAGGTTGTCGGCGGGGTCGTACTCGAAGTGTTTTTGCACCGCCGCCGGCAACAGCGAGGGTTGGCTACTGTGACGGCGTTGCCGTGTGCGCAGGCGGCCGCTGCGGTCGTATTCGCTGCGGGTGTTGATCTGCCCTTGGGTGCGCAGCACTTCGCGGTGCAGGCGGTCGCGTTCGAAGTCGCTGATGACCTGGCCGTCGAGGTTGATCTGGTGCAGGTGGCCGCTGCCGTAGTACAGGCGGTTGACCCAGCGGCCATCGGGCAGTTGGGTCTGGATCAGGTTGCCGAGTTCGTCGTAGTGGTGTTGCAGGCTGCCGGCGGCGCTGTTTTCGGCGAGCAACTGGCCGAGGGCGTCGTAGGCGAAGCTCAGGGTTTGCGCGTTGCCTTGCAGGTCGGTGAAGGTGACGGCGGTGAGCTGGTCCAGTGGGTCGTAGCTGTATTCGGTGCGGCCATCGTCGGTGACTTTGGCGATCAGCCGGCCCACGGCGTCGCGTTCCAGGCGATGGACGATGGGCGCCGGCGATGTTTCGGGAATGAGCGCCAGGCCCGTGCCGTACGGCGCAGGCATCGCCGTCACCGCCGCGACGTTGTCTAGGCGGTCGTAGTCGTAGCGCTTGGCACTGCCATCCAGGTCTTGTTGTTCGCTTAACCGATCCCCAGCATCCCAAGCAAACCGGTAGCTCTCGCCATTCTCGTTGGTCAGCGCTTGCAGCCGGCCGAAGCTGTCGTAGGCGAACTGCACCTGCCGGCCCTGGGCGTCGGTGCGTTGGCGGACCTGGCCGCGGCGGTTGTGTTGGTAAAGCGTGGTGTGCCCGGCCGGGTCGGTGTAGCCGGTGAGTTGGCCGGCGGTGTCGCGCTGGTAGTGTTCGGTGCGGCCGTCCGGCAATTGGCTGCTGAGCAGACGCCCCTGGGCGTCGTAGCTGAATTGGGTGCGCTCGCCGAGGGCGTCGGTGATGGTTTGCAGGTAACCGCGCGCGTCGTAGCTGAAGCGCGTCGGGTAACCCGAGCAATCGACGTGTTCCACCAATTGGCCGAACGGGTTCCAGCGCAGCTTTTTGCTTTTGCCGGTGGCGTCGATGATCTCCACGACTTGGCCATGGGTGTCGTAGCGGTAGCGGGTGATGTGGCCCAGCGGGTCGGTTTCCGCCGCGCAGTTGCCGCGTTGATCGTAGCGGTATTTCCAGCTGTGGCCGGCGGCGTCGGTGTCCACCAGCGGCAGGGCCCAGTGTTCGAGCCATAACGTCGAACCGCTGCGGCCCAACGGGTCGGTTTCGCTGAGCAGGTTGCCGGCTTCGTCGTAGCTGAATGCGTACTGGCCGCCCTGTGGATCGGTGGCGCTGAGCAACTGGCGCTCATCATTCCATTCGAACAGCCACGTCTGAGCGAGGTTGTCAGTGAACTGGGTGATCTGGTGCTGGCTGTTCCAGCGCCGGGTGCTGACGCGTTGCAGGCTGTCGCTGATGCGGGTGATGCCAGCCTTGAGGTCATAGTCGAACTGGTAGGCGTCGCCTTCGTCGGTCCAGTGCCGGACCACGCGCCATTCCTGGTCGTCGATCAGGGCCCATTCGTAGAAGCAGTGCAGGCCGCTGGGCAACTGGTGCTCGACCATCCGTTGCCCGGCGTCGTAGCTGAAGCGCCGTTGCACCTGGCCGGTGGCGTCGCGCACTTCGGCGAGGGTGTTCGCCGCGTCGTAGGCGTAGCTGACCAGCACTTCCCGCGATTGGTCGGGGTAGAGGCGCTCGATGTGGGTGACGCGTTCGCCTGCGCGGATCAGCTCGACTTGCACCAGGTCGAAGGTGTCGCGCAGCCGCACCAGGCGTCCGGCGGCGTCGTAGTCGAGGTGGATGCGGTTGTCGTTGCGGTCACCCAGCTGGCTCAGGCGCAGGTGTGATGGGTTGGCGGGCGAAGGTTCGAACAAACGGTACAGGCCGTCGTCGCTTTCGATCAGCAATTGCCCGTTCACATGGCGGCGCACGGCCAGGCCTTCGCCGGCGCTGAACACCGCGCCGCCCAACGGGATGGAGCCCATGTCGATGGGCCGGCCTTGTTCGTCGGTGTAGACCAGGGTTTCGCCGCCCTCGGGGTGGGGCTGGATTTCCACTTGGACTTCGTAGGCCACGCTCCAGCCGGTACCGAACAGGCTGTCGCGGCGTTCGTCGCGGCTGTTGTAGACGCGTTGCCAGTCAATCGGCAGGATGCCGGGCAAGACGAAATCCAGTTCCTCGTCACCGCCCAATACTTTGGCGCCTGTGGCGGCATGCACCGGGTTCGACGAACCCAGGGCGGCGTTGGCGGCTGCGTTCGCCGCGCTGCTGACGGCCATGGACACCGCGCCGCCCACCAGCATGCACGGCAGCTTGCTGAAGAACTTGCCTTTGCCGCCCTTGAGCATCAGCAACGCGGTGACCGCCAGGCCTACGCCCGGGGTCTTGCCGCTGCGGATCTCGCGCACCACCACCGAACCGCCGCCAATGGTCACGTTGGGCGAAATCAGCCCGGCCGACACCACGGTCGCGTCGCAGGTGCTGCGGTCGCCGCTGCGCACGGCGGGCTGGCCGTTGATGGTGACCTTGTCCGAACCTTCGGCCATGAACTGCGGCGGCATCGGTGGATGCTTGGTGCAGATCACCAGGTCTTCCGGCTTGGGCACGGCGCCGGGGGCGGGTGTTGCGACGGTGGGGCGCCACATTTGCGAGAAGAAATTCCCGGCCATGTCCAGGTAGCTGGGCTCTTCTTCAGGCTCGGGGGCTTCAAGCTCGGTGCCGGCCGGGGCGACATGGGATTCAATCGCCCCGGCGGCGCGGGCCGCGGGGATATTATTGGTGAGGGTGTCCTTGGAGCCGGTGAGGATGTTGGCCTGCACCGTGGGCGGAAAGAGGGCGTTGCCGATGCCCTCGCATATATTGCTCAGGCCTTTGTCGGCCCCGGTCTTGCTCATGGCCAGGCCGACGATGGTGCCCACCACCAGGCCCAGGACGAAGCAACCCAGGCCGCCGGTGACCACGGTGATGCCCGTGGCCGCGACCACGGCGGCGGTCGCCAGGGCGGTGATCGCGATGTTGGCCGCCACCTCCAATACGCCGCCAAGGATGTCGGCCATCATCGAGGTGTGGTTGAGTGCATCGCCCAGGCGGGCGGCCCAGAGCGCGTCAGACATTCAGGGTGCTCAGGTGGCTGATGACAGTGTGTTCAAGCAATTTGATGCCTTCCATTGCGCCTGTTGTCCTTGTGGGTTACGGCATGCTCGTTAATGCCATTTTCAGGCGCTTGATCCGCTTCGGTTTGTCCCTGTGGGAGCGAGCTTGCTCGCGATGACGTCTGACCAGTCAACATCACTAGCGTCTGACCCACCGCTATCGCGAGCAGGCTCGCTCCCACAGGGATGGGGGTGGTTGTCAGGGTTGGGTGTCGAACACCAGCGAGCCCTTGATCGTCGCCCAATGCGCCGCTTCGGCATCGCCCAGTTTTTCGGCTTTCACATAGCTCAGGGCAAGCATCTTGCGGGTGCCGGGCAGTACCAGTGCGAGCTGATATTGGAAGACCTTTTCGTTGCCCTTGTTGAACTGGCTGCGCAGTTCGATGGCTTCGACTTCCTGGTTGGCGCCCACGCGCAGGCTGGCGCCCGGTTGGCAGCGCAGTTGCTGGACCTGTTTTTCCAGGCGCTTGAGCTGGTCGTCGAGGTTGCTTTGCAGGGTCTCGCCCTCGGCCAGCAAGCTGCGGCTGACGATCAAGGAGGTGCCCAGTTCGGGGAACTTGAGGATGTTGATTGTCGCGTCCAGCAATTCGCTGGGCGGCAGCTGGAACTGGAATTCATTGAGGCGGTAAGTCATGGCGCAAAAATCTCGAGGTTAGCCCTTGGGGAACGCGGCGCTGATGTTGGCATCGATGCTGCCCTTGACGCCCTGGCCGTCCGGCGTGGCACCGGGGCCGCCGCCGTTGTTCAGGTGCAGCACGCCGCCGGTGTTGAACTCGGCATCGCCGCTGGCGTAGAAGCTGATCTGCACGCCGGTCAGGTTGATCTGGCCGCTGGCGTTGAGCTCCAGGATGCTTTCACCGCACACCAGGCGCAGGTTCTCGCCCACTTCGATGACGTAGCTCTGGCTGATGCTGTCGGTCTTGCGCTGGCCCACCGAGAGGATGTCTTCCTGCTTGACGATGCGCAGGCGGTTGTTGCCGATGGTCACCGTCTCGTTGTGGCCGATGCTCTTGTTGCGGTCATGGCCCACCGAGTGGCTTTCATCTACCTCGACCACGATGTCCTGGTTGCGCTCGGCATGGATGTACAACTGCTCGGCGCCTTTCTTGTCTTCCATGCGGATTTCGTTGAAGTTCGCCGGCGTGCCGCCCTTGCTCGAACGGCTTTTCATGCCGCTCTGGGTCGCGTTATCGGGCAGGTCGTAGGGCACGGTCTGTTCGGCGTTGTACACGCGGCCGGTGATGATCGGCCTGTCGGGATCCCCTTCAAGGAAACTGACGATCACTTCCTGACCGATGCGCGGGATCTGCATCGAGCCCCAGTTTTTCCCGGCCCAGGATTGCGACACCCGAATCCAGCACGAGCTGTTTTCGTTGGATTGGTCGTGTCGGTCCCAGTAGAAGTGCACCTTCACCCGGCCGAATTGGTCGGTCCAGATTTCCTCACCTTTGGGGCCGACCACCAACGCGGTTTGCGGGCCTTTGACGATGGGGCGGTGGGTAGTCGCCAGCGGACGATAACTCTGCTGGGCGTCGATGCAGGTCAGGCTGCTTTCGAACTGCGCGGTCGGCGCGCCACCACCGGTTTCGCCGCTCTCCTGGGAGAGGTAGTAGCGAGCGCCGACGATCAGGTATTCGCGGTTCTGGTCCTGGCGGCTGAAGCCAGTGAGGCTGAACAGATGCCCCGAGCCCAGGCCCCGGGCGTTACCCGCCAATTCCACCTGTTCATGCAGGCTCTGCAAGGCTTCGATGCGGGTGCGGGCGTAGTGTTCGCCGTCCTGGCTCTGCACGTAAGTGCCGGGGTAGTCGTACAGCGGATAGTCGCCGGCGGTGTGTGGGCGTGGCATGGCCGAGCGCACGTCGATGCGCGCGCTGGGGCGCTGGAAATCGTAGTCGTTGAGTTCCAGCGAACCGGGCTGGACTTCTTGGGCCAGGTGCCAGTCGTGGATGTGGTCGCGCTCGCGCTGCTGCTCATTCTTCGGGTAGTACGGCACCGAACCGTAGCCAGGGGCCGTGGTATGCGCGCCATAGGCGTCGGCCAGCACCAACACATGCCGACCCTGCTCATGGCGGAAGAAGTAGTAGATCCCTTCCTGCTCCATCAGGCGGCTGACAAAGTCGAAACTGGTCTCGCGATACTGCACGCAGTATTCCCACTCGCGATAGGGGCGGCTCAAGGCGTCTTCGAAATCGGAAAAGCCCAGGTCGCGGAACACCTGCTTGATGATCTGCGGAATGGTGAGGTTCTGGAAAATTCGGCAATCGGAGGTGCGGGTCAACAGCCACAACCATGGACGCAAGGTGGCCTGGTAGCTGGCGAACTGGCCCTGGTCGACGTTCTGGCTGCAACGGGCGACGATGCCATGGAAATAGCGCTCGCCACCGCCATCGAGCTGCAGGCTCACGCACATGGGCTTGCCGAGCAACTGGTTGAGGTCGATGGCATTGTCCAGCGAGTGCAACTGCAACTCGTAGTTGAACAGTCGCCCCAGCTCTTCGCCACCGCCCATGTCTTTGAGCAACAGCACCTCAGGTCCCAGGGGGCTGGTGACCTTGGCCAGGCGTGAGGCTTGGTTGAATAACATCAATTATCCCTTGTTGATGCCTTGCATTCCTGTAGGAGCTGTCGAGCAACGCGAGGCTGCGATCTTTGCCCAGACCCTTGAGTCTAAAGCGAAAGATCAAAAGATCGCAGCCTTCGGCAGCTCCTACGGGGCGCTTGATAGCTAGAGTAGTGACGCTGATCGCATAATGTAGTGCCTTACGTGAGGCAGAGGAACCCGGTTCTTGATTGTTACCAGGCATTACTTGAATATCTGCTCCTTCGCGCGTCACCTCACGTCCATGGAAAGCGATTACTGTGACCTCTTACCGCATTCAAGAAGCCGATCTCGAAATCCCCGATACCTGGCAGGACCAGAGCATCAATATTTTCAAGCTGCCGGCAGTCGGTCCTGCTAAAGAAGCCAGTTTCGTCATCAGCCGCGATGCCAGCCAGGGCGACGCTCCTTTTGCCGAGTACGTGGACCGCCAACTCAAAAGCGCGGAGCAGCAACTGCCGGGCTTCAAGCTGGTGCAGCGCTGGGACACGGTGCTGCAGGGGCACACCACCACGTTGCTGGATTACACCTGGCAACGCGAGGGGCGCGACCTGATGCTGCGCCAGGTGTTCATCGAGCGTAAGCCCTCGGTGCTGATCACCACCTTGACCACGACACCGAATGATTTCACCTATCACGAGCCGGCCTGGAAGCTGGCGATGCATTCGTTCCAGCCACAGCCGCCGATTGTCTGAGCATCGACACGTCCCACTGAGCAGTCATACGAATCAGTAAGGTAGATGCGCGCAATGGATGCACAGGCAGCAGCACGTCTGGGTGACGAAATAGCCCACGGGTTCGGGTTGGCCGCGATGGTCGCCGGCGCCGTGGCCGGTGCCTTGATCGGTGCCGCGGTCGTTGCCGCGACTGTCGCCACGGGCGGCGTGGCGCTGGCGATCATGGCCGGCTCGATTGCGGCTGGCGGCTTGTCGATGTTCCAGATCGTCAAGGGCCTCTCCACCATCTTCAACCTGCCCGAGCCCACCACGGGGGCGTTGATAATGGGCAGCTTCAACGTCTACATCAACGACCGCAATGCCATGCGGGCGGGCGAAGATACGTCATCTTCCTGCACCGGGTTGCCGATGAACCACCCGATCTGGCCCTTCCCGGTGCTGATCGCCGAAGGCAGCGCCACGGTCTTCATCAACGGCAAACCGGCGGCGCGCTTGCACAGCAAAATGGTTTGCGGTGCGCACATCAAGAGCGGTAGCCCGAATACGTTCATCGGTGGGCCGACGGTGTCGGTGGCGTTTGTCTTGGACATCGAAGGCTGGATGCACACCGGGTTGGAAGCATTAGGATTATTGGCCATGGGGGGCGCGGCGATTCTCGCGGCCATGGCTGGCGTTGCCGCTCTGGTCGGTTTTGTGGTGATCGGCGGCACGATGATGGCTGGCATGGCGTTGCTGGGGGATTTGGGGGATCGCTTGGGGCCGGGTTACCGGGACCTGCTGCAGGGCGTCGCGGGAATGGCGCTTTTGGGCCTGGGCCCGAAAATGGCAAAAATCGGTACGGCGCCCAAACCGCGCTCGGTGAGCTTCAAACCGGGCTACACGTCAGAGGATATCGCTGCGATACCCAAGTTAAGCCGGCCCAATCCTGCCGATTACCTTGAGGCCTCCTATATCGACAAGCACCTCAAAGTCTTTCAGGATGAGGGCGGTGCGTTTCTGTTTACCCCCGATGACATTGCCAACCCCATGTATGGAACCTTTAGCGACACTAAGTACGTCATGGCCAAGTCAGACCTGCACGGTGTGGTCGCCGAGTTTAAGAAAACCGGTGATCTTTCCATTCTGGAGACCGCTTTGGGTTATGAACCGGGCAGCTTCACCGGCAAGGAGATTTACATGATGAACCTGGAAAATCCCAAGGTTGTCATGCCCTCCGGTAACGAGCGCGGAGCGAACCCGTTATGGCGCCCTGGCGGCCTGACCCATCCCGGCGGTATGCGTGAAGCGGTATTGGATAAGGTGGCCATCCCACACAATAACGACATCAATTTCCTGCTCGCGAACCCGGATGTAGTGAGAATCCAATGAGTGCCACCTTAGATAACGTATTGCTGTTGGCCCTGGCCAATGATGAGCTGGATAAATTCCTTGTCGGCGAGCCGTTCTACTTCCAAGAAGCCCAGAACGATAACGAAGAGCCGCAGAACATCGTCGTGGCTTTCGATTTGCTGGTGCTGCGTTACTGGCAACAGACCCACGACCCCCAGCTTCCTGGGCGTTTCGTGGCGGCTTTGCTCAAGATTCTCGCGACTTATCCTGATCGTAATCGGGCGATTTATGTCGCCGCGGTGTGGGTCTGGTACTACCGGTTTTGCCTGAGCAAAAAGCAAGCACAACCCGAGGGGCTCTATGCCGACCTGTTCGAGGTTGATATGGGGGCTGTGGCGCTGGCCCTCCAGCGCCAGCTTGAGCTCAACAAGGCTGAGCTCGTCCAGGACACGCGGTGGGCGGGCGGTACTTGGAACAGCCAGAACGGTCTGTGGGGGCCGCTGATGCGCACCGCCCTGGTTGTCCGGGATAAGCTGGGCGGCCCTGACTTTGTGCCGGCCAATCTCTGAGTGATTGATGGTGTGTTGAAGGCCTACGTGGAAAGAGCCGACGGTGACTCGATTGGTGTTCGAATCATGGATAACGCGCTGGATTCTTCCCTGCGCGCTATCGGGTTTTCGAATGCGGCAGAGAAAGATGTCTACGTTTTGCAGGTCGCGGATAACAAGCAGAAGGCTAAGGTATTCGATGAACTGCGTTCATTGGGCGTGGCCTTTTCGGCGGGCAAGGAATGGTGCCCCTGCGAAGTGTTCGAATATCTTCGTGACGAGCAACTGCTGAGCGGCAAGTACTTGCGAGTCGCGTGGACGCAGCCTGGTCAATATCGGCTTACGAACGAGTGAAATTTCAAGATGCCTTGGTCCACCGCGAACATAGGTTCTGTGTGGGGACCGAACTGGACTCGGGTCGATTCTACGTCTGCATACCGGTCAGCAACGGCATGGTCGATTACGAGGAATACTATGCAATCGACCGTGCAACCTTTGAGCTGTTCAGGCGTGACCCGGATGCCGCGCTGCCGTTTGTGGCGCGTTGCAGAAAGCGCGAGCTGGACGAGTTGTTGATTGTCCCGCCGGGAACGAATCGCGGCACGGCCATCTGATCGTCGAAAGGGCTGCTGAGGCTGTAATGCTGCTCACTTTGAGGCTGTAGATAGACCCCGTGGCGAGGGAGCTTGCTCCCGCTGGGCTGCGCAGCAGCTCCTTTTGTGAGCGCTTCGCACTGGAGCGCCAGCCCGGTCAAGCGGGAGCAAGCTCCCTCGCCACGGGTTCATCTGCTTTCTTGAGTGAACAGCGTTCTGCCATGAACCTCAGCGTTTGGCCTTTGTCGGGAACAACGCTTTTACCGCCGCATCAATCACACCCTTGATGCCCTTGCCTTTGGCATCCACTTCGCTGGCGCCGCCGGAGTTGAGGTCCAGACGGCCGCCGGTGTCGATGTTGCCATTGCCACTGGCGTAGATGTTGAACGCGGTGCCCGAGATGTTGATCTCGCCACTGGCATTGAACTCCAGCACGCTTTTGCCGCACACCAGTCGAATCTGCGACCCCGCCTCCATGAGGTACTGGGTCGCGACGCTGTCGCTCTTGGTGCCGCCGACGACCAGGGCATCGTTGCGCTGCACCGCCCGCAGTCGGTCTTGGCCAATCCGTGCGGTTTCGTTGTGGCCGATGCTTTTGTTGCGGTCGTGGCCCACCGAATGGCTCTCGTCCACCTCGACCACGATGTCCTGGTTGCGCTCGGCGTGGATGTACAGCTGTTCGGCGCCTTTCTTGTCTTCCATGCGGATTTCGTTGAAATTCGCTGGCGTGCCGCCCTTGCTCGAACGGCTTTTGGTGCCGCTCTGAGTGGCATTGGCGGGCAACGCATAGGGCACGGTCTGTTCGGCGTTGTACACGCGACCGGTGACGATGGGCCGGTCCGGGTCGCCCTCAAGGAAGCTGACGATGACTTCCTGGCCGATGCGCGGGATCTGCACCGAGCCCCAATTCTTGCCGGCCCAAGCCTGCGACACCCGAATCCAGCACGAGCTGTTTTCGTTGGATTGGTCGTGACGGTCCCAGTAGAAATGCACCTTTACCCGGCCGAATTGGTCGGTCCAGATTTCCTCACCCTTGGGGCCGACCACCAACGCGGTTTGCGGGCCTTTGACGATGGGGCGGTGGGTAGTCGCCAGCGGGCGATAACTTTTCTGGGCGTCGAGGCAGGTCAGGCTGCTTTCGAACTGCGCGGTCGGCGCGCCACCGCCGGTTTCGCCGCTTTCCTGGGAAATGTAGTAGCGGGCGCCGACGATCAGGTATTCGCGGTTCTGGTCCTGGCGGCTGAAGCCGGTGAGGCTGAACAGATGCCCCGACCCCAGGCCCCGGGCGTTACCCGCCAGTTCCACCTGTTCGTGCAGGGTTTGCAAGGCTTCGATGCGGGTGCGGGCGTAGTGTTCGCCGTCGGCGCTTTGCACATAAGTGCCGGGGTAGTCGTACAGCGGATAGTCGCCAGCGGTATGCGGACGCGGCATGGCCGCACGCACATCAATGTGCGCACTCGGGCGCTGGAAATCGTAGTCGTTGAGTTCCAGGGAGCCGGGCTGGACTTCCTGGGCCAAGTGCCAATCATGAATATGATCGCGCTCGCGCTGCTGCTCATTTTTGGGGTAGTACGGCACCGAGCCGTAGCCGGGCGCTTGGGTGTGGGCGCCATAGGCATCGGCCAGCACCAGCACATGGCGGCCCTGCTCATGGCGGAAGAAGTAGTAGATCCCTTCCTGTTCCATCAAGCGGCTGACGAAATCGAAGCTGGTCTCGCGATACTGCACGCAGTATTCCCACTCGCGATAAGGCCGGCTCAGGGCGTCTTCGAAATCGGAAAAGCCCAGGTCGCGGAACACCTGCTTGATGATCTGCGGGATGGTGAGGTTCTGGAAAATCCGGCAATCGGAGGTGCGGGTCAACAGCCACAGCCACGGGCGCAAAGTGGCCTGGTAGCTGGCGAACTGGCCCTGGTCGACGTTCTGGCTGCAACGGGCGACGATGCCATGGAAATAGCGCTCACCACCGCCATCGAGCTGCAGGCTCACGCACATGGGCTTGCCGAGCAACTGGTTGAGGTCGATGGCGTTGTCCAGCGAGTGCAACTGCAACTCGTAGTTGAACAGCCGCCCCAATTCTTCACCGCCGCCCATGTCCTTGAGCAACAGCACCTCAGGTCCGAGGGGACTGGTGATCTTGGCCAGGCGGGTGGCTTGGTTGAATAACATCGAGGGTCTCGTGCAGGTGAATAGCTGAAGGAACGCAACCTACTGTGGGAGCGAGCCTGCTCGCGATAGCGGTGTGTCAGTCAACATTGATGTTGAATGTAACTCCGCTATCGCGAGCAGGCTCGCTCCCACAGGGTATCTTCCACAGGAGTGACTGTGTTCCTGTCAGGTCAGGCCGCGTCGCTGAAATCGTACTGCAATTCGTTATCCACGGCGCTGATCCGCACCCCGGCCAAAGCCTTGCCTTCGAGCATGCGGGTCAGGAACTCGCGGCTCATGTCCGGCAGGAGGCTGTTGGTCAGGATGGTGTCGATCATGCGCCCGCCGCTTTCAGTTTCGGTGCAACGCGAGACGATCAAATCGATCACTGCGTCGTCGTAGTCGAAGGCGACTTTGTGGGTGCTTTCCACGCGCTTCTTGATGCGGTTGAGTTGCAGGCGGGTGATGGCCTTGAGCATCTCGTCGCTGAGCGGGTAGTACGGGATCGTCACCAGGCGGCCCAGCAAGGCCGGCGGGAAAATTTCCAGCAGCGGTTGGCGCAGGGCCTTGGCGATTTCTTCCGGCTCGGGCACGTTCTGCGGGTCTTTGCAGACCTGGGCAATCAACTCGGTGCCGGCGTTGGTGGTCAGCAGGATCAAGGTGTTCTTGAAGTCGATCACCCGGCCTTCGCCGTCTTCCATCACGCCTTTGTCGAACACCTGGAAGAAGATCTCATGCACGTCCGGGTGCGCCTTCTCGACCTCATCCAGCAACACCACGCTGTACGGTTTGCGCCGCACGGCTTCGGTCAGCACGCCGCCTTCGCCATAACCGATGTAGCCCGGTGGCGCGCCCTTGAGGGTCGACACGGTGTGGGCTTCCTGGAACTCGCTCATGTTGATGGTGATGACGTTCTGCTCGCCGCCGTACATGGCTTCGGCCAGGGCCAGGGCGGTTTCGGTCTTGCCCACGCCGGAAGTGCCGGCAAGCATGAACACACCAATCGGCTTGCTCGGGTTGTCGAGGCCGGCGCGGGAGGTCTGGATGCGCTTGGCGATCATCTGCAGGGCATGGTCCTGGCCGATGATGCGTTTCTTCAGGTGCTGGTCGAGGTTGAGCACGGTTTCCAGTTCGTTGCGGGCCATGCGGCCCACCGGGATACCGGTCCAGTCGGCGACCACCGAGGCCACGGCCTGGTAATCCACGGTCGGCAGGATCAGCGGGGTTTCGCCTTGCAGGGCGGTCAGGCGCTGTTGCAGGTCCACCAGTTTCTCGCGCAGTTGGTGGCTTTCGTTGTCAGAAGCTTCGCTGTTGTCTTCGCTGTCCACCACGCCAACGCGTTCGCGCAAGGTGGCACGGGTGGCGAGCAGTTCGTCCACCAGGGTTTTCTCTTCGGCCCAGCGGCCTTCCAGCTCGGCCAGGCGTTCGCGCTCGGCGCTCAGCAGGCTTTCGCTGTGGGTCTGGCGAGTGCCGATGACCACGCCAATCGCGTGTTCACGGGCGATGATTTGCAGCTCGGTTTCCAGCGCTTCGATGCGCCGACGGCTGTCGTCCACTTCGGCCGGTACGGCGTGCAGGCTGATGGCGACGCGGGCGCAAGCGGTGTCCAGCAGGCTCACGGATTTGTCCGGCAGCTGGCGTGCGGGAATGTAGCGGTGGGACAGCTTGACCGAGGCTTCCAGGGCTTCGTCGAGGATCTGCACCTGGTGGTGTTTTTCCATGGTCGAGGCCACGCCGCGCATCATCAGCAGGGCCTTGTCTTCCGACGGCTCGGCCACTTGCACCACTTGGAAACGGCGGGTCAGGGCCGGGTCTTTTTCGATGTGCTTCTTGTACTCGGCCCAAGTCGTGGCGGCCACGGTGCGCAAGGTGCCACGGGCCAGTGCCGGTTTGAGCAGGTTGGCCGCGTCGCCCGTGCCGGCGGCGCCACCGGCACCCACCAGGGTGTGGGCTTCGTCGATGAACAGGATGATCGGCTTGGGCGAGGCCTGGACGTCTTCGATGACCTGGCGCAGGCGCTGTTCGAATTCACCTTTCATGCTCGCGCCGGCCTGCAACAGGCCCACGTCGAGGCTGCGCAGTTCCACGTCCTTGAGGGCCGGTGGTACGTCGCCGGCGACGATGCGCAGGGCAAAGCCTTCGACCACGGCGGTCTTGCCCACGCCGGCTTCACCGGTAAGGATCGGGTTGTTCTGCCGGCGGCGCATGAGGATGTCCACCAGTTGGCGGATCTCTTCGTCACGGCCGACGATCGGGTCGAGCTTGCCGCTGCGGGCCTGCTCGGTGAGGTCGACGGTAAAGCGCTTGAGGGCTTCCTGCTTGCCCATGGCGGCTGGGGCCATGGCGCCGCTGGCTTCGCCCGGCACCGCGCCGGCATTGAAGCCGTCGCTGGCGGTCAGGGCGTTTTCCGGCGAGTCGCCGACGTATTCGTCAAAGCGCTCGCTCAGGGCTTCGACCTTGACCTTGTCGAACTCCGACGACAGGCCCAGCAGCGCGTGGCGCAGGCTCGGGGTCTTGAGGATGCCCAGCACCAGGTAACCGGTGCGCACCTGGCTTTCGCCGAACATCAGGCTGCCGTAGACCCAGCCGCGTTCCACGGCTTCTTCGACGTGGGACGACAGGTCGGTGATGGACGTCGAACCCCGTGGCAGGCGGTCCAGGGCTTCGGTCAGGTCACGGGCCAGGCGTGCCGGCTCGATGTTGAACTGGCGGATGATGCGGTGCAGGTCCGAGTCCTGCAGTTGCAGCAACTGGTGAAACCAGTGGGCCAGTTCCACATAAGGGTTACCGCGCAACTTGCAGAACACGGTGGCGGCTTCGATGGCTTTGTAGGCCACGCTGTTGAGTTTGCCGAACAACGCGGCGCGACTGATTTCACCCATGCTCATGGCTCCTTGAGGTCTGTGAGGTGTTGGCCTGTTCGGCGTAATGCCGGGCCAGTATTAAATCGTTGGCATCTGTTTCGGGGCGGCCCAGCCAGGTGTTGAAACCCAGGCGGAAACGCCCATTGAGTTGCAGTGCCGGGACTTCGGGCTGTTCCAGGACCAGGTTCAGGTCCCAGTCCAGTTCATGGCCCAGGTATTCGGCGACCCAGGCCACCAGCTCGTTGAACGGTTGGCTGCCGGGCAGCATGCCCATGTAGTCAACGAGCTTGAGTGGCCCCAGGCGAATGCGGAATTTGTGCTGGCGATCCCACACGAAGCGGCCCAGGCAGAAGTCCACGCCCAGTTGGGCGTTGACACCGATTCGGCTGCGTTCGGGCAATTCCAGCCATTGGCCGACGTATTCTTCGATCTCCACCGGCAGGCCGAAGTACTCGCCGAGAATCGCCTTCAAACCGTCCGGGTAGCGGGTTTGCGCCGCCAGGTGGCCGCTGTAGTGCAGCTTCGCCGTGTCGGGGATCAGCCCCTGGTTGAGCAGGCTCGGCATGCCCCGACCGCTGAGTGCCGCCAGGCGCGCCGACCAATAGTCATCGTCCGGGCGGTCGTGGCTGACCGTCGGCCGCGCTTCGGCCCAGGCCCGATAAAACAGGCTGAGCAGGCGATGGTGAAACACATCGAGGAAGCGCTTGCTGGTGCTGTCGGCGTTGTTGCGCTGGCGTTCGCGCACGTATTCGGTGATGTGCAGCGGCATCGGGCCGTTGGGGCCGCCGAGGCCGAAGAAAAATTGCTCCAGGCGTGCCGGCGCACCGTCGCTGCCCGGTTGCACCGAGGCGAGGGTGGCCGGGGCGAAGGTGCAGTCGGCCCGTTGCCCGAGGCGCAGCGGGTCGTCGGCCAGGCGCAGGGAGTGGCCCAGGCGCGGCAGCTCGGGGGATTCGCACTCGATACGCCGCAACGCCTGGAAGAAATCGTATTCCCAGGGTTCCTGGTGCATCGCCTCCAGGGTACTCACAGGGTCGGACGACGTCCGGGCTTGGCTTTCCATCGCATGATCTCGCCGCGTTCGGTGGTACGGATCACCGTCTCGGTAAAACTGTTGATCGACACGTAGCGTGCCAGGAAGCGTTCGAACACCGCGCCGAGCAGGAACACCCCGGTGCCGCGAAACGCGTTTTCATCGAATTCCAGGGTGATTTCCAGGCCTCGACCAAATACGATCGGGCCGGGCATCGGCAAGCGCCGGGTGCAGGCTTTGCTGCTGACTTCGCGCAGGCCTTCGATCTGCAATTGCAGCGCCGCGTCGTTGCTGTCGCCGTACAGGCGCAGCAGTTCACGCAGGGCGGCCGCGCCTTGGCCTTGTTCGCTCAACGACAAGTAGTTCAGCGACAACTGGCTGATCAGTCGCCAGGCCTTGGCGTCGTGGGCATGGCTGGCCCGTGGACGACTGGGACCTGCCACGCAGCGCACTGCGCCCACCGGCGCACTGTCGGCGAGGGTGAAATCGGTCTTGCCGTTGCCCACGCTCATGAACAGCGGCAGGTCGCGGTTGGTGCACAACGCAGTCACACCGAGTTGGCGCAGGTCGTGACGGTACGGTGCTTGCTGGCTGTCCACCAGGCTGACGAAGGTTTCGCTGCCGATGTAGGTCGAGCGCGGGCCGTTGCGCCGTTGGTCGCTGGACAGCACGCGCGGTTCGCGCCGTACCGTGTAGTAGGCCTGGTCGCGGCCGTAGCGAGACGGATCGCGCACCGCGTAGAACGGCAGGAACGGCTGCTCCGGCCCGGTGCCGTGGCCGGTGAGGCCGTTCAGCGAATGCACTTCGAAATCCATCGGCCGGGTACGGTCGGCGATCACGTGGTGTTCGTTGACCCGATCCGACAAGTGAATGCGATCCAGGCGCTTGGGGAACAGGTTGATGGCCGGGGTGCAGAACGGCAGGAACTGCGAAGCGCCGACGCTGCCTTCCAGGCTCGGATCGTGACGGTCGAACAGCACGATCAGCTCCAGTTCCTGGCCGTCGCAACGCTTGACCGCGCGGCTAAGCTGGGTGAAGTCGACGAACAGGAAACGGTGGGGCAGGGCGAAGTATTCCTGCAACAGGCGATAGCCCTGGAAGGCTCGCGGCACCACCGGCAGCGCGGCGTCGGCATCGTCGAAGCCGCGCGAGCGCAACGCATCCTGTGGCAGCCGCTCCACCCAGTCGCCGCCGGGCTTGCGGGCGAACACCGCGCAGGCGTTGCTCAGCAGTTGTTCGTAGAGACGGAAGGGCTGTTCGTCGGCACCGCTCAAGTACAGCGGCAGGTTGTCCAGGGCCAGGCTGTTGAACGGCAGTTCGGCGCCGGTGCGCAGGGTCAGGCGCAGGCCGGCCTTGGCTTTCGGTTCGCTGGCGGCCAGACGCCCGAGCACGGCGGACGGGTTGCCGAAGTACTCGGCCTGGCTGACCTGCAACGGCCACAACGTCACCGCGTGGGCGGTGCGGTACTCGCAGCAGGTCTGGGTTTCACGCCCCAGGGCGGCACGCAGGACGGTATCGCGCGGCAGCGGGAAACCACTGCTCAGCGAGCCTTCGTCCGGGTCGGCCTGCAATTGCACCACGGTCATCGACGGCGTTGGCGCCAAGTAATGCGGGTAGGCGATTTCCAGCAGGTTGTGGGTGAAGGTCGGGTACTCGGCGTCGAGCTTGAGCTGCACCCGCGCCGTCAGGTAGGCGAAGCCCTCCAGCAGGCGCTCGACATACGGGTCGGCGCAGTCCATGCCGGACAACGTCAGCCGACTGGCGATCTTCGGGTATTCCTTGGCGAACTCCGCGGCGCTTTCGCGCACGTGGTGCAGTTCCTGGTTGTACAGCTCCAGCAGGCGGGGGTTCATGAGCGTCTCCGCTGGTCGGCGTTGACCACGCGCACATGGCCGGTTTCCAGGTCCAGGTCGGTTTGCAGCATCAGGCGCAGCGGCACTGGCTGGGCCCAGAGATCGCCTTCGATCTCGAAGCTCAGCGCGTTGTGGTTCATCTCGGCCGTCGCCCGGGCCCGCACTCGCAAGCTGTGGCGCAGGATCCGCGGTTCGAAGGTGGCAATGGCCTGGTGGATCAAGGTTTCCAGGGCCGAGACATCGACGTTCGACGCGCTGTTGCCGGCCAGTGCCGGCAGGCCGAAATTCACCACCGAGGTGCCTGCCGGGGTATGCAGCGTGGCATCGGCGCTGAGCAATGACGTGGTGTTGAGCAGCCACGCCAGGTCACGCAGCACCGAGGCTTTTAATTGGGTCAAGGAGAGCACGCGCTTGTCGGCGCTTTCCTTCGGGTTGGTCGGATCGTCGTCGGTCAACCGGTCCAATAGGGAGGGTTGGAGGCGATCACGGGTGGCGATTTCGGTTACCAAGTGAAAAGGCCTGTGTAATTCTTCTGGTCACCTGTGCCGCGCATGCAACTGGCGTTGCGCGCGATAACCGAGGGTTCGAGCTGCCCATTGATCTGGCGCACGGCGCGGTACTCGGAGCGACATTCCTGATTGTTATGGGGGCCAGCAGATACGTGGACAACGATGACAATAGGCACCCTACCGAAGGTCTCGACGTGGGGTTTGCCTTGTCGATCGACCGTGAACTGGCAGGGCCAAGCCAAGTCGAGTGGCATCAGGGTCTGGTCGGGCTTGCGCAACACGCAGCGCGCCTGGTCGTTTTCCAGCCTCAACGTTTGCCCGCCCATCGAGACGACCTGTTCCACCGCTACGGAGGCCGTTGTCGACGGGGATTGCTGTTGGGCACAGGCGGTCAGGCTGGTCAACAGGCAGCCTACCCATATCGCGCAGTGAGTCTTGATCATACGAGTTCCCAGAACCAGATCGCTCGGGATCGATAGCCCGGATCGTCATACCCGAGGGTTAGGCCACGGTTCCAGAGGTCGATATGATCGCCGGTGCGACCTTCCGAGGCCTCTCCCACTTGCTGGAAACAATCCTTGAAGAAAATCAGGCCAGTCTTGTCTTGAAGCTTGCGCCGGTCCGCGGCAGTTCCGCCGAGGATCAACGGGCGACCCAGATGATGTTTCCACAGCCAATTTGCCAATGACTCGGCCCCTCGTGCATGCCCATGGGCGCACTTGGGTTCGGTGTAGGTGGACTTGTTGACTTTGACGGTCAGCTCGGTATTGAGCGTGATGCTCATGCGAATCGCGCATTGGTTTGCCCAATGACCGTCGCAAGGTTTCGCGTCGGGATAGGTCACCAGCAAATCGGAATAGGCTTTCCACAAATTGATAAACGAAGGCTTGGCCATGGCTCAGACACCGGAAGGGAAAGGATTGGTTGCGAGCAAGCACCAAACACCCCCGGCGCGTGGCACCGGGGGCGTGTTCGATTACACCTTGATGTTCTGACGGATGTTCCAGCCGAACTTGACCGGACCGCCTTCCTTGGTGCCGTCGGCTTTCTGTGGCTGGTAGTCCACCAGCACCTTGGCGAAGTTCAGGGTGACGTTTTCGGTCAGGCGATCATCGCCGCCCGAACCGCCGGTGCTCAGGGACGTAACCAGCACTTCTTCCAGGTTGATGATCATGTACTCGACCTGGCTTTCACCGCCGGCCTTGCGCACGGTCAGCTTGACCTTGTCGATGTGCTTGCCGCTGGCGCAGTGCATCATCAGGTTCGGCGACGCCTTGTCGACGTACTTGGTCAGGGACAGGTCCTGGACGTTGACCTTGCCCGCACCACCGCCGCTGCCCACGTGCATGTTGCCGGACTGGGACATGCCCCAGCTCCAGTTCAGGACATCGATCTCGTCCTTGTGGGCCTTGTCCATGGACTCGCCCTTGATGTCGCCAATCTTGATGAAAATATCAACAGCCATGTTTTCTCCCTGTGTGGTCTCTACCACATTGTTTGGTTGACGCTGACCTTGCGAAATCTGTTTTGCCGAGCGGAACTAAGGTGATCTTCAAACCTCTGGAGATCTCTTGTGGGAGCGAGCCTGCTCGCGATGGCGGCGTGTCAGGCAACGCAGGTGGCGACTGATCCACCGCTATCGCGAGCAGGCTCGCTCCCACATTTCTACTGCGTACTGTTCAGCTGGTTTTTATGCGCCCTTGGCCGACGGCAGTTTCGATACCAGGCGCAGCGACACGGTCAGCCCTTCGAGCTGGTAGTGCGGGCGCAGGTAGAACTTGGAGTTGTAGTACCCCGGGTTGCCTTCGACTTCTTCGACGATCACTTCGGCTGCAGCCAACGGGTGCTGGGCCTTGGTGGTCTCGGTGGAGTGCGCCGGGTCACCGTCGACGTAGTTGAGGATCCAGTCCTGCAACCAGCGCTGCATCTCGTCCTTCTCTTTGAAGGAACCGATCTTGTCGCGCACGATGCACTTGAGGTAATGGGCGAAACGGCAAGTGGCGAACAGGTACGGCAGGCGCGCGGCCAGGTTGGCGTTGGCGGTGGCGTCCGGGTCGTCGTATTCGGCCGGTTTCTGCAACGACTGGGCGCCGATGAACGCGGCGAAGTCGGTGTTTTTCTTGTGCAGCAGCGGCATGAAACCGTTCTTCGCCAGCTCCGCTTCACGGCGGTCCGAGATGGCGATTTCGGTCGGGCACTTCATGTCCACGCCACCGTCGTCGGTCGGGAAGGTGTGGGCTGGCAGGTTTTCCACTTCACCGCCGGACTCCACGCCACGGATGCGCGAGCACCAGCCGAAGTGTTTGAACGAACGGTTGATGTTCACCGCCATCGCGTAAGCGGCGTTGGCCCAGGTGTACTTGGAGCTGTCGGCACCGTCGGTGTTTTCTTCGAAGGCGAAGGCTTCCACCGGGTCGGTCTTGGCGCCGTACGGCAGGCGCGCCAGGAAGCGCGGCATGGTCAGGCCGATGTAGCGCGAGTCTTCCGATTCACGCAGCGAGCGCCAGCCGGCGTATTCCGGGGTGGTGAAGATCTTGGTCAGATCGCGCGGGTTCGACAGTTCCTGCCACGAGCCCATGCCCATCACGGTCGGCGATGCCGCAGCGATGAACGGGGAGTGCATGGCCGCGCAGACTTTCGACAGTTCGCCCAGCAGCTCGACATCCGGTGGCGACTGGTCGAAGTAGTAGTCGCCTACCAGGCAGCCGTAAGGCTCGCCGCCGAACTGGCCGTATTCTTCTTCGTACATCTTCTTGAAGATCGGGCTCTGGTCCCACGCGGTGCCCTTGAATTTCTTCAGGGTCTTGTGCAGGTCGGTCTTGGAGACGTTGAGCACACGGATCTTGAGCTGCTCATCGGACTCGGTGTTGTTGACCAGGTAGTGCAGGCCACGCCAGGCGCTTTCCAGTTGCTGGAAGTCGGGGTGGTGGATGACCTGGTTGACCTGGGCGGTGAGCTTGGCGTCGATGGCGGCGATGATCGATTCGATCGACTTGATGGCGTCGTTGGACACCAGGTCGGTCTGTGCCAGGGCCTGTTCGGCCAGGGTGCGTACGGCCGTTTCGACGGCTTCGCGGGCGCGCTCGGTCTTGGGTTTGAATTCTTGCAGCAGCAGGGACGCGAACTCGCTGGTTTCTTCGGTTGCGCCCAGGTTTTGCACGCCTTCGCGAGCTGTATTGTCAGTCATGATCATTGGTCCTGTGCTGGCTTCGGCGCGCTCGCCAGGGCCTGCAACAGCGCTGGGTCCTTGATCGCCTTCATGATGATTTCTTCGGCGCCGGTCTTGCCGTCCATGTAGGTCAGCAGGTTGGCCAATTGGGTGCGCGCTTCGAGCAGCTTGTTCAGCGAGTCGACCTTGCGGGCCACGGCCGCCGGGCTGAAGTCGTCCATGCTTTCGAACGTCAGGTCCAGGCTCAGGTTGCCTTCGCCGGTCAGTTCGTTAGGCACATGGAACGCCACGCGCGGCTGCATGGCCTTGAGGCGCGAGTCGAAGTTATCGACGTCGATCTCGAGGAACTTGCGATCAGCCACCGCTGCCAGAGGCTCGGCGGGCTTGCCGGCGAGGTCGGCCATCACGCCCATGACGAAGGGCAACTGGACCTTTTTCTCGGCGCCGTAGAGCTCGACGTCGTACTCGATCTGCACTCGAGGCGCGCGGTTGCGCGCGATGAATTTCTGAGAACTTTGCTTCGCCACGTTGCTGCTCCTGGTCGCTTGAGCGACGGTGTTGGCGTCATCGGGGGTACCGGTGACGTGACTGCGTGATCCGTTCGCTTTTTATTCGCTGTCTGGGCCGCGCAGGTTTTCAAATTGACTCATGCCGTCGGGAATCAGGTTGCGCACGATGGCCGCGAAGTCGGCGTGCACCAGATTCTTGGCCCGGTTCAACAGCACCGGCAGCGGGCTGGAGGGCTCATGACGGGTGTAGTAAGCGAGAATCCGGTCCAGGCTGCGCAGCACGTCGTCGCGGTTGTTGATGTCGCCGCTGACGGTGCTCGTGCTGGTGCTGCGCGGTGTGCTTGGCGCGCTGGCATATTCAGTTGGCGTGGCGCTGTCGTCGCTGATCGGATCGGACAAGGCGCTGTCGCCGCTCTGCGGGGCGAACTGGCCGAGAATCTGCAGGGCCATCTTCAGCGGTTGCTTCAGTGGGCCAAGGTCCACGCCCTGGGCGGAACCGACCTGGTCGCTGACCTGTTGTTCGATGGCTTCGGCAGCGCTGCGGGCTTCGAGCAGGGCGGCACGGGTGATTTCCAACTGCTCGGGGTCGCTGTCGAGCAGGGCCCCGGCGAGCTGTTCGGCACCGAGGTTTTCATCCGGGAAACTTTGCAGGCCGCTGGCGTTGGCGGCGGCGCGCAGGCTGACGGTACCGAAGGTCCGCGAACGGGCCAGGATGCTCTCGCGCAGCAGGCGAATGGTGATATCGGACGTCAGGCCGGCGAGGGCATTGATACGTACGGTGGGGTCGTTGTCGTCATCGGCGTCCAGGCGCGGATGCAACTCGGCCCAGTATTGCTTGAGCAGTTCGCTGATCAGCGTCAGCACACGGGCCATGCCCGGCAGGCCTTCGAGGGCCAGGGAGCTTTGCAACAGGAAATGGGTGATGCGCAGGTCTTTGCTGCGTTGCAGCAAGTCCAGGCTCTGCTGCTGGATGCTGCGCCATTCAGGAGGCTCGGCAGGCAGGATCGAATCGCCCATGCTGCGCTCGGGCTGACCCCGGGAGTCGCGTTCCAGGCGCAAGAAATCCGCGTCATATTCCAAATCTTCACCGCACGGCGAAGTCGCGGAAACGGCGGCGAGCAACAAAGGCACATCCACTTGGATCGATCTCCCTATCACCCGCTGAAGAAAGTCGGGCAGTTCACACGCAAGTTTCGGATGAAACTCACATGTTCCTTGACGGCAATGGCCTTTTAAACCTTAAGTGATTTTAAAGTGCCATCATCTATATTCAAGAAGTTGTGCATTTTTGGTGTAGTACTTATCGCTTGTCAAGGTAAGCTATTTCACCAGTGTAGCCCCTCTGTAACAGTTGTGATGCGCTTAACAGCCTGCTCGACCCATCGGTCGAAGCGGCAACTGACGTGGGGTTTTTGTCACGCAAGCCGGTTATGATCAGCAATCATGCTGGCAAAAAGCCGTTTCGCGGTGGTTGGCAAGGTTGTTGGTGGGTAGTCAGGGCCTGAATCCTCACTTCACCCGCCCGCGCGCGATGTATTCAGCAAGGAGGCAAGATGCCGCTGTGTTTGACTATCACTAGTTATCACAAGATTACCCCAGGCCAGTGTTCTGAAAAGTCCATGGATCAGGGGGTGATGGCAATTGGCCGTAATTCCGATAATGACTGGGTATTGCCGGACCCTGAGCGCCTGGTTTCCGGCAAACATTGCGTTATCCAATACAAAGATGGGCGTTATTACTTAACCGATAACAGTACTAATGGTGTGGAATTGGTCAAGGCCGGTGTTCGCCTGCGCAAGGGCAACAGCGAGCCACTGCAAGACGGCGAAGTGATCCGCATCGGTGATTATGAGATCCAGGCGCGCGTCGATTTCAGCCTGCCAGTCACCGACAGCAACCCGTTTGCCGAATCGCCCAGCAGTTTCGAGGCCTTGATGGGGCGCCAGGGCGCAGCGGCGCATACACCGTCGCCGATGCATGCGCCATCGCCGATTCAAGTGACGTCGCCTGCGCATTTCCAGGGCGGGTCGGCCATGGACACCCTGCCGGACCTGTTCGATTTCTTGAGCCCGAGCAGTGTCCCGCCCGCCACCCAGCCCGACCATGTGCCGGCCGAGCAGCACGATTTCCGCCCGCCGACACCGATTCCCCGGCCGAGCCCGCCGCCCGTGGCCGAACCCGTGATACCGCCGTCTGCCTCGGTGATTCCGGATGACTGGGACCCCTTCAGCGACAAGCCCGCGCCAGTGGCGGTGGCCCCGCTGCCCGTGGCCCCGCCGCCTGTGCCGCTACCGCCGGTGGTTGAGCCGGTCGCGACGTCTGCCCCGCAGGCTCCGCTCGCCGACATCTTTGCTGAAATCAGTGCACCGCCGCCGCCACCCGTGCCTGAAGCGTCGGTCACCCGCGTCGAGCCCCCGGTCGCAGCTCCGGTTGCTCCGGTTGCTCCGGTTGCCCCAGTTGTTCCAGTCGCCCCGGTCGAGGCCAACCAGCCCGACTTGCTGCAAGCGTTCCTGCGCGGTGCCGGGCTGGACCAGTTGCGCCTGGACAAGGCCAACGCCGAAGCGCAGATGGAGAGCATCGGGCGCAGTTATCGGTTGATGGTCGAAGGCCTGATCGATGTCTTGCGCGCCCGCAGCAGCCTCAAGGGTGAGTTCCGTATCCAACAGACGATGATCCAGCCGGTGGAAAACAACCCGCTGAAATTCGCCCCCAATGTCGATGAAGCCCTGCTGTTGCTGTTGCGCCACGGCAACCAGGCGTTCATGGCCCCGGACGCGGCGGTGCGTGACAGTTTCGATGACTTGCGGGCTCACCAACTGGCGGTGATGGCCGGTGTGGAAGCGGCCATCAAGCATTTGCTGGGGCGCTTCGAGCCGGCGCAACTGGAAGAACGCATGGCCAAGCCCGGTGGGCTCTCGGGTATTTTCAGCGGCTCGCGACAGGCCCAGTACTGGCAGCAGTTCACCGAGCTCTACAGCAACATTTCCCGGGAGGCCCAAGAGGATTTCCAGGACCTGTTTGGTCGCGAGTTCAGCCGCGCCTACGAAGAACACAGTACGCGACAGCGACGCCGCTAAGCGGCGCCGTCCCATAACAAGATTGATCGGCACACAACGGATAGCTCAAACGTCATTGAGGACGCAGGATGATTCCCAGGTTTTTACTCGCAGTCGCCACCGTGCTTCTGCTGACGGCGTGCGCCAAGGATGCGACCAACCCCCAGCCCGAAGAAGCTGAGGCCGACACCGCCGCCATCGAGCTGCACTTTCACGCCATTGCCGGCCTCAACCCCGGCGCCACCGGCCAGCCGGCCCCGGTCCGGGTGCGCATTTTCGAACTGAAAAATGCCGCCACCTTCGGCCGTTCCGATTATTTCGCCCTGGCCGAACGCGCCCAGGCCACGCTGGGCGCCGACCTCATCGACCAGGACGAAGTGTTGGTCCAGCCCGGCCAGCAACTGAGCCTGCAACGCGACCTCGACCCGGCCACGCGGCACATCGGAATACTGGTGGGCTATCGCGAGCTGGACCAGTCGCTGTGGCGCACGGTGATGAATGTCCCGGCGCGCGAATACACCGAATACCAGATCAGCCTCGATGTGCGCGCCGTGCGCAGCGCCGTCGTCGTCCCCCCATCCAGCCCTGCCCAATAAGCAATCGGAGCCCCCATGTCCTGGAACAATCGCGTGGTCTGGTCGGAAGGCATGTTCATTGGAACGCAGCACTTCCAACAGCATGACCGTTACCTGGAAAACCTCATCGACGCACGCAGCCGCCCGTTGTCGGCCGGCGCCTGGGGTTTTTCCGAATTGCTGATCGACCAGGGCCTGCTGGCCCAGGGCAAGCTGGCAATCATCTCGGCGCGCGGCCTGTTGCCGGACGGTACGCCCTTCAACATTCCCCAGGATGACCTGGCGCCGATCCCATTGAACGTCGACGACAACCTGCGCGATGGCCTGGTGTACCTGGCCTTGCCGCTCAAGCGCGCCGGCGCCCGGGACACCGTGGACGCAGGCGAAGACCTCGGCGCTGCGCGTTATGTGAGCCAGGTGTGCGAAGTGCGCGACGACAACGCACCGTTCGAAAACCGCGCTCCGGTGGCCCTCGGCTCGCGGGCGCTGCGGCTGTTGACCGAACAGGATGGCATCGGCGACTACGCCGCCATCGGCGTGGTGCGCATCAAGGAAAAACGCGCCGACCGTGCGTTGGTGCTCGACGACGCCTACATCCCGCCGCTGCTGGATGTGATCGCCTCCAAACCGCTGGCGGCGTTCCGCAGTGAACTGCTGGGCCTGCTGCATCAACGCGGCGAAGCCCTGGCCGGGCGGGTGGTGGCGTCCGGCGCCGGTGGCGCCTCGGAAATTGCCGACTTCATGCTGTTGCAACTGGTCAACCGCGCCCAGCCGTTGATCCAGCACCTGAGCCAGTTGAGCCCGCTGCATCCCGAGCGCTTCTACAGCGAGCTGGTGAGCCTGGCCGGGGAGTTCTCCACGTTCACCGCGTCCGGGCGACGACCGCAGCAATACCCGCCTTACCAGCACGATGACCTGGCGCTCAGCTACGCGCCCGTGATGCAGGCCCTGCGCGAAGCCCTGTCGATGCTGATCGACAGCAAGGCGACACCGATTCCGATTGTCGAGAAAGCCTACGGCATCCACGTGGCGATGTTGGCCGACAAGACCCTGCTCGACAGCGCCAGCTTCATCCTGGTGGTGCGTGCCGACGTGCCGGCCGAGACCCTGCGCGGCCGCTTCGGCCAGCAGAGCAAGGTCGGTTCGGTGGAGCACATCCGCGACCTGGTCAACCTGCAACTGCCGGGCATCGGCCTGCTGCCGTTGCCGGTGGCGCCACGGCAGTTGCCGTACCACGCCGGCTCCACTTACTACGAGCTCGACCGGGGCAGCGATCACTGGCAACAGTTGAGCAACTCCGGCGGCTTTGCGTTCCACATCGCCGGCCAGTTCCCAGGGCTGAACCTGGCGTTCTGGGCGATCCGAGGATAAACCGCGATGAGTAACGACGATCGTACCCAGTTCATGCCGACGCCCGGTGGCCGTGGTGGAGATCCCTTCCGCCCGGACGCTGGTCGGCCACAGCCGACGCCTGCGCCTGCACCGCTGTCGATGCCAGCCGCGCCGGTGCTGACCGGTAAGGCCGAGGGGCTCAACCCGCTGGAAAGCGCCGCCGGCCCGCTGCTGGCGCTGCTGACGCGCCTGCGCAACACCATTGCCCACCCGGCGCCGGCCAGTCTGCGCGCGCAACTGCTGGCCTACCTGCGCCAGTTCGAAGAGCGTGCCGAGGCCGCCGGTGTGGTGCGCAACGATGTGCTGCTGGCCCGCTACGCCTTGTGCACCGCGCTGGACGAAGCGGTGTTGAGCACCCCGTGGGGCGGCACCAGCGATTGGGGCAAGCAAAGCCTGTTGATCACCGTGCACAACGAAGCCTGGGGCGGCGAGAAGGTGTTCCAGTTGCTGGAGCATTGCCTGCAAAGCCCGCGCGAGCGCCTGTATCTGCTGGAGCTTTTGTACCTGTGCATGTGCCTGGGTTTTGAAGGGCGCTACCGGGTGATGAACGACGGTCGCAGCCAACTGGAAGCGTTGCGTGAGCGCACCAGCGCGGTGATCCGCAGCGCCCGGGGCGACTACGAGCGCGAGCTGTCGCCGCACTGGCGCGGTGTCACTGTGGCCCGTGATCGGCTGGCGCAATTCATGCCGCCGTGGATTGCCGTGGCCATCGGTGCAGCCCTGTTGCTGGCGCTGCTGTTCGGCCTGCGCATGAAACTGGCGTCCGATGCCGAGCCGGTGTTCAAGAACATTCATTTCCTCGGTGAAATCCCGGTGCAGACCATCGACCGACCTGTGGTGCAGCCGAAAGTGATCGAGCGCCCACGCCTGGCCGGCTTCCTCGCCGATGAAATCCGCGCCAACCGGATTGCCGTGGAAGACGCCGTCGACCGCTCGGTGGTGACCATCCGCGGTGATGAACTGTTCGCCTCGGGCAGCGCCAGCATCAAGGACGATTTCCAGCCGCTGATGCTGCGCATCGCCGAAGCGGTGCGCAAGGTCAAGGGCCAGGTCCTGGTCACCGGGCACAGCGACAATCGCCCGATCGCCACCCTCCGGTTCCCGTCCAACTGGGCGTTGTCCGAAGCGCGGGCGCAATCGGTGCTGCAAATTCTCTCGGCCAAGACTGGCCAGCCCGAGCGCTTCAGCGCCGAAGGCCGCAGCGACACCGAGCCGTTGGCATCCAACGCCACCACAGAGGGGCGTGCGCGCAATCGTCGGGTTGAAATCACAGTATTGGCGGAGGGGGTCGAGTGAAGGCGTTTTTCAGTTTTATGACCCGCTGGGTCATCCCATTGCTGGGGCTGATCGCCCTGAGCCTGATCATCTGGTTCGTGGGCCCGCTGCTCGATTGGCTGGTGCCCGAAGGCCGCCGCTGGGCCTTGATCATCCTGGTGTTCGCGGTATGGATCGCCTACCGGGTTTTCCGCATTATCCAGGCGCGCCGTCAGGCCGCCGAAGTGATGCGCAGCCTGGCCGCGCAAACGCCACCGGACCCGACCAGCATCGCCACCGCCGAAGAGCTCGAAACCCTGCGTCAGCGCATGGACGAAGCCTTGGCCCTGCTCAAGAAAGCCAAGCTGGGCGGTGACGAGCGCCGTAATCTCTACGAGCTGCCGTGGTACGTGATCATCGGCCCGCCGGGTTCGGGCAAGACCACCGCGCTGGTCAACTCCGGGCTGCATTTCCCGCTGGCCGCGCAACTGGGCGCCGGTGCCGTACGCGGTGTCGGCGGCACGCGCAATTGCGATTGGTGGTTCACCGACCAGGCGGTCCTGCTCGACACCGCCGGCCGCTACACCACCCAGGACAGCGACGCGACCATCGACAAGGCCGCGTGGTTGGGCTTCCTGGGCCTGTTGAAAAAACAACGGGCCCGGCGCCCGATTGACGGCGCGTTCATCGCCATCAGCCTGTCCGACCTGCTGCTGGGCAGCGACGCCGAGCGCGCCGCCCATGCCGCCGCCATCCGGCTGCGGATCCAGGAGCTCTACACCCAACTGGGCGTGCGCTTCCCGATCTACCTGATGCTGACCAAGCTCGACCTCGTGCCCGGGTTCATGGAGTATTTCGATACCCTGAGCAAGGAAGAACGTGCCCAGGTCTGGGGCATGACCTTTGCCCTGGACGATGGCAAGAGCAGCGACAGCCCACTGGCGCACCTGCAAAGCGAATTCACCGGCCTTGAGCAGCGCCTCAACGACCGCCTGGTGGAACGCCTGCAACAAGAGCGCGACCCGGCGCGCCGTGATCTGATCTACGGTTTCCCGCAGCAGTTCGGCGCCTTGAAAGATTGCCTGCAAAGCTTCCTCGAAGGCGTGTTCAAACCCAACGCCTTCGAAGAGCGCGTGTTGCTGCGCGGCGTGTATTTCACCAGCGGCACCCAGGAAGGCAGCCCGATCGATCGCCTGATCGGCTCCATGGCCCAGAGCATGAACCTGGACCGCCAGCACCTGGCGCGCCAGACCGGCACCGGGCGCAGCTACTTCATCGAAAAACTCTTCACCGCCGTGGCCTTCGCCGAACGCGGGTTGGTGGGCGTCGACCCGAAAGTCGAGCGGCGGCGCAAGTGGATCGCCCGCGGCGTACTGGCTTCCACCGTGGTGCTGGTGCTGGTGGTCAGCACGTTGTGGTGGGTCAGCTACCGCGCCAACCAGGCCTACATCGCCCAGGTCGACCAGAAGGTCGCGCCGTTGGGACAAACCGTGCAGAACCTCAGCCCGGCGCAACGCGACGTCCTCGCCGTGTTGCCGTTGCTCAACGCCGTGAAACACCTGGCTGACGACGCACCGAGCTGGGCCGAAGGCCTGGGCCTGTACCAGGGCGACATGCTCGAAGCCGAGTCTGGCAGTGTCTATCGCAAGCTGCTGATCGCAGTGTTCGCGCCACGCTTGCTGACGCGCATCGAAGAGCAACTGCACAGCGGCGGCAATTCGGATTTCCTCTACGAAGGCTTGAAGGCCTACCTGATGCTCGCCGACACCGAGCATTACGATGCCGACTTCATCAAGGCCTGGATCGCCCTGGATTGGGACCGCAGCTTGCCGCGGGATTTGCCGGCCGAGCAGCGCCAGGCCCTGACCGCACATTTGCAGGCGCTGTTCGAGCGGCGTCCGCCCCTCGCGCGCCTCGACCCACGCCTGGTCGAAGACCTGCGCCGTCAGTTGCAGCAATTGCCGGTGGCCCAGCGGGTCTACGACCGGATCAAGCGCCAAAAGCTGCCCGAAGGCATCCCGGACTTCCGCATCAACGAAGCCGCCGGGCGTGATGCAGCGCTGGTGTTCAGCCGCAAGAGCGGCAAGCCATTGGGCGAGCCGCTGAGCGGGTTCTTCACCGTCAAGGGCTATCGCCAGGGCTTCCTGCTCACCAGCCTGAGCCAGACCGGCACCCTGGCCGAAGAGCAATGGGTGCTGGGCTTTGAGCAGGCCGATCAGCAGAACGTCGCCAGCCTGGCCGCCGATGTGCGTCGCCTGTACTTCCAGGACTACCTGCGCCAATGGGACGCCTTGCTGGCCGACATCGATTTTGTGCCGATCACCAGCGTGGCCCAGGCCGCCGATGTACTGCGGGTGATTTCCGGCCCGACCTCGCCGTTGAAAAAACTGCTGGTGGCGGTGGCGAAGGAAACCGACTTGCAACAGGATGAACGCCTGCTGGCCGCCCAAGGTGCGCCGGTAGAAGGCGGTGTGGACAAGCTCAAGGAACGCCTGGGCAGCTTGCTCGGCCAGGAGCAGGCGACGCAAAACGCACCGGCGCAAAGTGATGACCCGATCACTGCGCACTTCGCCGAGCTCAACAGCATCGTCAGCAAAAGCGAAGGCGAGCCAGCGGTCATCGACGGTCTGCTGGCGGACATGAACGCCCTGTACGTGCAGGTCAGTGCCATGGTCGGTGCCAGTGGCGACGCCTTGCTCGGCGAAGCGAAGAACCAGGCAGCCGCCGCCGCTACGCGCGTCAGCCTTAATGCCGAACGCCAGCCGCCGCTGGTGCAGGGCCTGGTCAAGTCGGTGGTCAACTCCACCACCAACAGCATGATGGGCGGGGTGCGCAACCAACTGAACGCCGCCTGGACCAGCGAAGTGGTGAACATCTATCGCCAGTCCCTGGCCGGGCGCTATCCGATGTCGCCAGGCAGCGCGCGGGACGCGACCCTGGATGACTTCGGCCAGTTCTTCGGCGTCGGCGGGGTGATGGACAACTACTTCCGCAAGTACCTGCAACCCTACGTCGACACCTCGACCCCGACCTGGCGCTGGCAACCGGGCGCGGCACAGAAGCTCGGCATCGCCCCTGGCGTGCTGCAGACCTTCCAGCGCGCGGCGACCATCCGCGATGCGTTCTTCCGTTCCGGTGGCACGCAGCCGATGGTGCGTTTCGAGCTCAAGCCGGTGGCGATGGACTCGACCATCACCCAGTTCCTGCTCGACCTCGACGGCCAACAGTTGAGCTACGACCACGGCCCAAGCCGCCCGACCGCCATGCAGTGGCCAAACCCGGGCAGCATCGGCGTGGTGCGGATCTCGATCATGCCGCCGTCGTCCAGCGGTCGCTCCGGCATCACCCTGGATGGGCCGTGGGCCTGGTTCCGGCTGCTGGAACAATCGGACCTGACCGCCGGCAACTCGCCGGATCGCTTCAACCTGCGGCTGCGGGTCGATGGCGCCAGCGCCTCTTATGAGCTGCGGGCCAACAGCGCCTTCAACCCATTCAAGAGCCGGGTGCTCAGCGGCTTCAGCCTGCCGGAGCGGCTATGAGTACACCGGGCTTCTATGGAAAGTTGGCCAGCCGCGGCGATTTTGTCAGCCGTGGCTTGCCCCAGAGTTTTATCGGCCCGTGGGATTCGTGGTTGGCGGCGGGTTTGCTCGCCAGCCAGACCAGCCTCGGCGAGCGTTGGCTGGATGCCTATCTGGTCAGCCCGCTGTGGCGCTTCATGGTCGCGCCGGGCGTGTGTGGCCCGGACGCCGCGGTCGGCGTGGTGATGCCGAGCATCGACCGGGTCGGTCGTTATTTTCCGCTGACCGTCGCGATGCTGCTGGAGCCTGACGCGGACCCGGCGTCGGTGGTGGGCGGTGCGGACGAGTGGTTTGAGCGAGTCGAGAACCTGTTGCTGAGCACGTTGAGTGTGGAGGCCAGTTTCGAGGCGTTCAACGAACAGCTGGAGACCCTGGGCAGCCCGATGTACCTGCCGCGCACGCCGAGCAGCCGCTTCGCCAGCCTGCATCGCTTCGATGCCACCGACCCGCAGCGGCGCATGAGCGCCCTCGCCGAGGCGGCCTGCGAAGGCGCGAGCCTGTGGTGGGGCCAGGGATCGGAACGCATTGCCCCGGGTTTGATGCGCTGCCAGGGATTGCCGGCGGCGGCTGATTTTGCGCAATTTTTGCTCGGCCAAGAAGGTGTTGTGTAGATGCGTCCAAGTGCCGGAAAAGCAATCAAGTCTGCAAGCAAGAGCCATGTCGGGATGGTCCGCCAGGTCAACGAAGACGCCTGCCTGGACCTGCCGGAAAACGGCCTGTGGGTGGTGGCCGACGGCATGGGCGGGCACGCGGCGGGCGACTACGTCAGCAGCCTGATCGTCGACAGTCTGCGCAGCATTGCCGTGGGGCGTTCGCTGGACGAATACGTCGCGGCGCTGCAAAGCGACCTGCTGCGGGTCAACGCTGCCGTGCGTGAAGAAACCGCCAACCGTGGCGTGACGATGATGGGCAGCACCGTGGTGGTGTTGGTCGCCCGCGACCTGCGCGGCATGTGCCTGTGGGCCGGTGACAGTCGTTTGTACCGCTTGCGCGACGGCGTGCTCGAAGGCATCTCCCGGGACCACAGTTACGTCCAGGATCTGCAGGACAGCGGCCTGCTCAGCGAAGCCGAGGCGCGGGTCCATCCACGGGCCAACATTGTCACCCGGGCCATTGGCGTCGAGGGGCAACTGAACCTGGCGCTGACCGAGCTGTTGCTGGTGCCCGGCGACAGTTACCTGTTGTGCAGCGACGGGCTGACCAAGACCGTCGAGGACGATGAAATCCGCGAGGTATTGAGCCACGACGAGCCCGGCGAAATCGCCAGCAGCCTGGTGTCCCTGGGCCTGATGCGCGGCGCGCCGGACAACATCACCGTGGTGGTCGTGAAGGTGCCGTCATGAGCTTGACCCTGAACATTGTCATCCCCGGCTACGACATCGAAGGGCCGATCGGCGAAGGTGCGATGGCCAGCGTGTACCTGGCGACCCAGCGTTCGCTGGAACGCAAGGTGGCGTTGAAAGTGATGGCCGCCGCCCTGGCAGCCGACCCGACCTTCTGCGAGCGTTTCCTGCGCGAAGGCAAGACCCTGGCGCGCCTGTCGCACCCGCACACCGTCACCATCCATGACATCGGCAACGTCGGTGAGCTGTATTACATGGCGATGGAGTACCTGCCCAACGGCACGCTCAAGGAACGCATCGCCGCGGGCCTGACGCCGGAGCAGGGCCTGACCTACATCCGCCAGATCGCCTCGGCCTTGGGTTATGCCCACGGGCTGGGTCTGGTCCACCGTGACGTCAAGCCGGCCAACATCCTGTTCCGCGCCGATGGCACGGCGGTGCTTTCGGACTTCGGCATCGCCAAGTCCCTGGACGACCGCACCCAGTTCACCCAGGCCGGCTTTGCCGTCGGCACGCCCAGCTACATGAGCCCGGAACAGGCCCGTGGGCAAGACATCGACGGCCGCGCCGATCTGTATGCCCTGGGTGTGGTGCTCTACGAAATCCTTGTCGGCAAACTGCCGTATACCGGCAACGACGCACTCTCCACCGCCCTGGCGCACCTGACCGAACCGTTGCCGGAACTGCCGGTGCACCACGGCCGTTACCAGGACGTGTTGCGCAAGCTGCTGGCGAAGGATCCGGCGGAGCGTTTCCCGGATGCGGCGGCGTTGCTGCGGGCGTTGGATAACCTGCCAGATGAGTCGGCGGAAGCGACGTTGATTCGGCCGTTGTCGTTGCAACTGCCGCAGACGCCGAAACCGGTGGATGACTTGGCGGGTTTGACGCCCATGTCCATCGACATTCCCAGTGGCCCGGCTTACTCACCACCGCCGCCACAATCGCAGGCAAAACCACAGTCCAAGCCCGTTGCGCCGCCGATAAAGCCGACGGTTCAATCCTCGGTGTCGGAGCAACGCAAGGGGCCGGTGTTCGCCCTGGCTGCCGTTGCGGTCGCCGTGGCGCTGGCGTTGGGTGGCGCGGGTTATTGGTGGTTGTCCGGTGATGACGGCAAAGACGTGAAGACGCCAGTGGCCACGACCACCTCGGTCAAGCCCCCGGAAGTGAAGCCGCCCAAGGCCCCGGAAGTGCCAGCGGTCAAACCGCCCGTTGCCCCGCCGGCTCAGCCGCCCGTGGCGACCGAAGCCGACGGCGGCCAGCGTCCGCTGTTGATGGCCGGCAAGAAAACCCTGTTCCAGCGTGTGCTCAGCAAACCGGGGGCGAAGCTCGCCGATGCGCCGGGCGCCGCGCCGGGCAAGGCGCTGCCGGCGTTTTCCGTGCTGTACGTGTATCAGCGCAAGGACGTCGACGGCGGTTCGTGGGTGCGGGTCGGCGCGGCCACTGACGGGCGCAGCGACGGCTGGTTGCCCGCTGCCCAGGTCAGCGACTGGAAGCAGAGCCTGGTGCTCAAGTTCACCGAACGTTCCGGCCGTGCGCCGGTGATGTTCCTGCGTCAGGCCGGTGAAGTGGAGAAGCTCCTGGCTAACCCTTCGGCGGCCAAGAACGTGTTGCTCAAGGCCCAGCAGAGCCCGCAGGAGGACCAGCAGGTGCTGGCCCTGGAGCCGGCCGCCAGTGCGGTGCCGCAGAGCCAGTTCTACCTGTTGCCGATCTTCGATTCCCGCGAAAGCCTGGATGAAAACGGCCAGCCGGTGCAGTTGCTGAATGTCGCGTCCATCGACCCTGGCAACACCCCCAAGGCTGCGAGCAACACGCCGATCACCACCGCCAACGCCGATGCGTTCCGCACGGCCGTGGTGCTGGTGGTGGACACCACCGTGTCGATGCAGCCCTACATCGACCAAGTCCGCGATGTGGTCCACGAACTGCAAACCCGCATCGCCGAGCGCGGCGAGTTGGACAGCGTCAGCTTCGGCATGGTGGGTTTCCGCAGCAGCATCAAGAAAACCCCGGGCCTGGAGTACGTCGCCAAGACCTTGATCACCCTCGAACAGGGCCGCGACCCGCAACGCTTCATGGACCTGGCGCGGCAGGTCAAGGCCTCGACGGTGTCGAGCCATTCGTTCAACGAAGATGCGTTCGCCGGGGTCATGGAAGCCGTCGAAGGCATGGACTGGTCCGGTTACGGCGGGCGTTTGATCCTGCTGGTCACCGACGCCGGGGCCCTGCGCAAGAACGATCCATTTGCCGCCACGCAAATGAACGAGGCCGAAGTGCGCCAGGCGGCGCTGGGCAAGCAGATCAAGATCTACGCCCTGCACCTGCTCAGCGACGCCGGCAAGAAAACCCACAGCGGTGCCCAAAGCCAGTACCGCACCCTGACCGCCGACGCCAACCCGCAGATCGGCGACCTGTACATTCCGGTGCCGGGCGCCGATGTGCGCAAGTTTGGCGAGCGCGTCGACGAGATCGGTTCGGTGTTTGCCGACCTGGTGCATCAGGTGCGCAGCAACAAGGCGCAAAGCGTGCCGCTGCTCAGTGCCGCGCCGAGCCTGGCCGACAAATCGGCCGCGGTTGGCTACGCGATGCACATGGACTTTTTGGGGCGTAAATCCGCCAGCCAGGCGCCGCAACTGGTCAGCGCCTGGACCGCCGACCGCGACCTGACCAACCCGGCACTGCCGGCGTTCCAGGTCTGCGTGATGCTGACCAAGCTACAACTCAACGACTTGCAACAATCGCTGAAGCTGATCGTCGACGCGGCCCGCAAGACCCAGAGTTCGCCCAAGGACTTCTTCCAGGAAATCGCCAGCGCCAGTGCCTACATGAGCCGCGACCCGTCGGCCCTGCGCAAGGGCGGCAACCTGGCCGACGGCGGGATTCTCGGCGAGTACCTCGAAGGGCTGCCGTACCGCAGCAAGTCGCTGAACATGACCCAGGATCTGTGGCTGTCCTTGAGCGTGGCCGAGCAGGAAGATTTCATCGACGAGCTGGATTCGAAAATCCGTCTCTACGAAACCTTCCACAACGACCTCGCCAACTGGGTGCGCTTCGGCGATGCCGAGCCGGGTGACGCCTTGTACCGCGTTCCATTGTCGACGCTGCCGTGATGCTGACCCTGAACGCCGTGCATAAAAGCCGGGGCGCCGGCAGCCAGCGCTACAGCCTGGTGATTCCACGGCTGCACTTGCGCGGCGGTGAACAACTGGCGGTGGTCGGCCCCAGCGGCTGTGGCAAGAGCACTTTGCTGGACCTGCTGGCGCTGGTGCTGGCGCCGGATCAGGCCGGGCAGTTCGACTTCACGCCCGCCAACACGCCGCTGGACATCGCCAAATTGTGGCGTGCGTCGCAGCAGGGCACCTTGGCCGAGCTGCGTAGCCGTTACCTGGGTTATGTTCTGCAAACCGGCGGCCTGTTGGGCTTCCTGGACGTGCGCGGCAACATCGCGTTGTCGCGCAAATTGCTGGGCTTGAAGGATGACGCAAGCGTGACGCGCCTGGCTGGGCAGTTGGACATTGCCGATCAACTGGACAAAAAACCGGCGGACTTGTCTGTCGGCCAACGTCAGCGGGTCAGCTGTGCCCGGGCGTTGGCCCATGGGCCGCGCCTGCTGCTGGCCGATGAACCGACCGCCGCCCTCGACCCGCTGAACGCCGAGCGCGTCATGCAGTTGCTGGTGGCCCAGGCGCGCGAGCACGGCGTGTGCTGCGTGGTCGCGACCCACGATGAAGCGCTGGCCCGCGCCAGCGGTTTGCAGGTGCGGCGCATCAGTTGCCGTCGCGATGTCGACGGCGGTGTCACCGCCACCCTCGGGGAGGCTTGCTGATGCGCGGCACGCTGGTGGCTTCCCTGGCCTGGCAGGATTACCGCAACGATGCCTGGCTGTCGGCCTGCTCGGTGTTGGCGCTGGTGGCCGTGGTGGCGCCGTTGCTGGTGCTGTTCGGCCTGAAGTTCGGCCTGGTCAGCAGCCTCACCGAACGCTTGCAGAACGACCCGGCCACCCGGGAAATCATCCCTTTGGGCGGCGGTCGTTTCAGTGCCGAGTTCGTCGAACAATTGAGCCAGCGCAGCGACGTGGCCTTTGCTTTACCGCGCACCCGGCAGATCGCCGCCACGGCGGATTTGAGCGGCGATGCGTCGCTCGTCACGGTCGAGATGATTCCCACCGCAGCCAGCGATCCCTTGTTCGATCACTTGCCGGTGCCGCAAGGCCTGGATCAAGTGGTGCTCAGCCAGACCGCCGCTGAAAAGCTCGGCGCCAAGGCCGGCGATTGGTTGCAGGCCAGCTTCGGCCGGCAGGTGGCCGGTCGCAGCGAGGCGCAGCGCACCCGCGTGCAGGTGCTGCACGTGCTGCCATTGGAAGCCTTCGCCCGGGACGGCCTGTTTGCGCCGCTGGCGTTGCTGGAGGCGGCGGAGGATTACCGTGACGGCCGTGCCGTGCCCGCGTTCGGCTGGCCGGGCGATGCGGTGGGCGTGAGCGAGCAACGGGTCTACCCGGCGTTTCGTTTGTACGCCCGCAGCCTCGGCGATGTCGAACCGCTGCGGCAGTATTTCGCTGGGCAAAACCTGTTGGTATCGACCCAGGCCCAGACCATCGCACAAGTGCAATCGCTGAGCCGCAATCTGTCGATCGTGTTCTGGATCATCGCCGGGTTGGCCCTGGCCGGCGCGTTCGCGGCGATCTTTGCCGGTGCCCTGGCGGCGGTCGAGCGTAAGCGCCGGGAGCTGTCGGTGTTGCGCCTGCTGGGGGTTTCCACCGCGGCGCTGTTGTTGTTCGTGGTGTTGCAGGCGCTCTACAGCGCCACACTTGCGGCCCTGCTCAGTGCTGGTCTGTATGGCGTGGCGCAGTCGGGCCTGAATTATTTATTTGCGCAGATGCCCGGTGAATACGCCAGTCATCTGTTGGTGCGTCACTACACCTTGGCCCTGGTGGCCGTGCTCGGCGTCAGTGCCGTCGCGGCGGCGTGTGGCGGCTGGCGCGTGGCGCGCATCCAGGCGTGTGAAGGAATTCGCGATGTATAAGTTATTGGGCGCCGCCGTGGCGCTGAGCCTCGCCGGTTTGGTCTGGGCTGATGAAGGCACGGACAAGCTGGACAACCCCAAGCCGTTGCCCGACGACGTCAGCCTGCCGCTGCCGTGCGAAGGCCAGATGGTGTTCCGCTACGTCTACATCCTCGCCCAGGGCACCCTGGACGACCGTGAGATCAGCCTCGGTTACCCGTTCAGCGAAGGCGAGGCGGGTTATCAACAGTCGTTCATTTCCGGCTACCGGCGCGACTTCATCAACGGCCAGTTCACCCTCAAGGACCTGCCCAAGGACTGGAACAAGACCATCACGCCGTTGATGCCCAAGACCGACGCCAAGACGCCGCTCAAGCCGATGCTGTACTTCATCGGCAAGTACGAAGTCACGGCCCGGCAATACGCCCAGGTCATGGCCCAAGCGCAATCACTGGCCAGCGGCGAAGCGGCGCCAGCCTGCGAAACCTTGCAAGCCGATTTGCCCCAAGGCGTGGCGGGGCGGTTGCCCAAGGTGAAACTGTCGAGGTTCGAGGCCGAGCGCTTCTCGGCGGTGTACAGCGCCTGGCTGATGAAATACCACAAGGACCTGCTGCCGGTGAGCGGTCGCGGTACTTCCGCCGAAGACGGCGGGCTGGGTTTTGTGCGTTTGCCGACGGAAGTCGAGTGGGAATTCGCCGCTCGTGGTGGGCAAGCCGTGAGCCGTCAGGACCTGGAAGGGCGCCTGTTCCCTCGGCGCCTGGAAGGCAGTGAAAGCGACGGGCCGCTGGCCGATTGGGCGGTGTTCAACCAGGTCGCCGGTGGCACCGGCCAGGCGGCGCGGCTGATGCCCATCGGCACCAAGCTGCCAAATCCGATTGGCCTGTTCGACGTGGTCGGCAACGCCGCCGAGATGGTCCAGGAATCCTTCCAATTGGTGCACGCCGGTCGCCGCCAGGGCGCCTATGGCGGCTTCGTGGTCAAGGGCGGCAACTACCTGGAAGGCGAGGGCACGCTGTTCACCGGCATGCGCCGCGAATACCCGCTGTTCGCCGCTGACGGCACCGAACAAAGCAACGAGACCACCGGTTTTCGTGTGGCCGTCGGTGCCTTGTCGGCGCCGCGTTCGCGCTACAAGGAGTTGTTTGCCCAATGGCAGAAAGAAGGTCGGTTGGCTTCCTTGACCGACGCCATCGATGACGCCGACGACCCGACCAAGCGCCTGGACAGCATCATCGCCGCCAGCGTCGACCCGCGCCTGCAAGCCGAACTGGGCCTGGTCAACGAAGAGCTCAAGCGCAACGTCTCGCTCATCGCTCAGCAGCGCGAGGAAGCGGCGGGCAACCTGATTCAGTCGTCGGCCCTGGTGGCCGAGACGGTCAACAACTACAACATTCGCCTGACCAATCTGCAGAACAGTCGGCAAGCCGCCCTGGACGCCAAGGATGAGGCCAGCGCCACGCTGTTCGCCACGGCCATCGATAACGGTCGCAGCGCGCTCGATGGCGCGGTGGCGATTTATATCGACAACCTGGCGACCGGCACGCGCTACACCGATGCCGTGATCCAGGCGCAGTTTCAACGCATCAAGGAAGAGTTGGAGCGCAAGCCGGTATTGGGCAAGAGCCTGGTGGCGCGTGCAACGCTATTCGTTCGTCATGTCGGGAATTATCGTCAGCAAAAACGAGCCGACCCGGCGGCGATATTGAAGGAATTGCTCGCATCGAACGCTCAGCGGTCTTGAGTGTTCGCTGTCAGCGAGCTTGGAAGGGACTCAGGTGGCGATAGCGCCGCGCTGAGCTGGTCAACACTTAAAAGAGAACACAACTATGCTTTTCTCCCGTAAACCTTTGGCTTCGGTTTCCAAGCGTCACTTGCTGATGGTCGCTGTCGGCTTCAGCACCGTACTGACCGGCTGCGCCACGTCGCCGACCTCCAAGGTCGCCTCGAGCACCAAGGTCGAGTACTACCCGAATTGCTACGAGCCGGTGCAGCACCTGCGTTCCACCGAAGGCAACATGACCAAGTCCGTGGTCACCGGCGCTGCCGTCGGCGCGGTCGGTGGTGCACTGCTGGGCGTTCTGACCGCCGATAAGGAAGACCGTGGCCGCAACGCCGCCATCGGTGCCGCGGGCGGCGCCCTGGCCGGTGGTGCAGCCGGTTACTATACCGAGCGCCAGAAGCAGATCGCCGATGACAACATGCGCATCGCCTCCTACGCTGCCGACGTCAGCAAAAGCGCGTCGGACATCGACCGCAGCACTGCCTACGCCAAGGCTTCGCAGCAGTGCTACCAGAGCGCGTTCAGCAAACTGGTTGCCGACCGCAAGGCCAAGACCGTCAATGACACTGAAGGCCGCAAGCGCCTGGCAGAAATCGTCGCCGGCCTGAAAGAGTCGAACGACCTGATTGTCGCGGTCAACGGCAAAGCGTCCGAAGACCTGAACAACTACACCCAGGCTTACGAGAAAGATCTGCAGCAAGTGGGTGTGCAGCGTACTGACGTGGTGACTGTGGCCACTGCCGATACCACGCAGGTTGTGGCGCAGACCAGCACCAAGACCAAGAAGAAAGTGACGCCGGCGAAGAAGAAAGAACTGCCAACCGTGCCTAAAGAAGCGGTCGCCACTGAGAAAACCTTGCAGGACGCCAAGGCCAAACAGGATCAAAGCAAGCAGGTCGCCAGCGCGGGTACCACTCAGGTCAACAGCATGTGCAAAAACCCGGACCTGGGCGACTGGGCACCGGTGCCTTGCCCGAATGTTTGATTGAGTGATGGTGGCTGGTCGTTGATCAGCAGCCAAAACCCAAAACCTTGTGGGAGCTAGCCTGTTCGCGATAGCGTCGGTTCAGTTGGCATCCATGTCGACTGACTCGCCGCCATCGCGAGCGGGCTCGCTTCCACAGTTGTTTTTGGGGGCATATCCGTTGCTGCGGTAACGGCGGCTTAGGGTTCCGCCCTTACGGCGGGTCACTTTTTTCAGACGCCAAAAAAGTAACCAAAAAGGCTTTGCCCCACCACTCGGCACCTCGCTTAGGCTCGGTGTGCCCTCACTCCGGCATTGCTCCGTGGGCCCGCCGCGAAGGGCCATCCATGGCCCAGCGCGGCTACCTCGGCATCCATGCCGAGGTGCCCACTGCGCAATACCTGCGTTCGGCCATCGTGGTTAACGGGGCGCCGAAATCAACGTCCACCGCGAGGCGGCCTAACAGCCGGCCTGGCTCTTGCGGTCGTACACCCATCAGATCTGTTTGAGCAGAACCTGTGGGAGCAAAGCTTGCTCGCGAGGCGGCCTTATAGCCGACCTGGTTCTCCCGGTCGTACACCCTCAGCTCTGTTTGAGCAGGACCTGTGGGAGCAAAGCTTGCTCGCGAGGCGGCCTGACAGCCGACCTATCTCTCCAGCCGTACCCCAATCCAACTGTGGGAGCGGGCTTGCTCGCGAAGGCGTCTGTTCAGTCGGTATCGATGTTGCCTGATACTCCGCTTTCGCGAGCAAGCCCGCTCCCACAATGGATTGGCGTTGAACTTGAGATTCGGTTCGACACAGAACCCTGTGGGAGCGAGCTTGCTCGCGATGGCGCCGGTTCAGCCTGCATCAATGCAAACCTCTACCCCTTGGCACCAGGCGCCGCCATCTCCTTGGTTTCCAAATGATCCAACGCCCGCTCAACCAACAACTGCACCCCATCGGCCATGCGACTGATCGCCAGGGCGACACAGCGGCGTGAGTCATCCACGTCGTCAGCCAGGTCGGCGGCGATGGTGCTGATGGAGAGCAGGTCTTCGGAAGCGTTGGCCAGCAAGGTTTCGGTGTCGATGTGGGGGGCGACGATGAACAGCTTGGTGCTGTCGGGTTCGGGCGGTGAGGCGGGCTTGGGGTTGAGGTAGTAGTCGAGGGCGCGGGTGGCGGCGTCATCGAGCCGTTTTTCTTCGAGGATTTCGACGCGGGATTTGCGTTCGTTTTGCGGCGGATTCGGAGTTGCTTTGAACATGATTAATTACCCGATATGTAATTGATTGGAAACTGACACCTCTCGTTGCACCGAAGAAGGTGGCAGCTGTGCGCGGGTGTGCAAGACCGGGCATATCGGACCCCGGCAGACCTCGAGAGTCTCCCGCGCGCAGCCGCCATAAACGCACCAATACGAGCATGAGCCGTTTGGCGTGGCAGTTGCGCGCCGATATGTACCGGACTTGCACGTCCGTGTCACCGTTTTTTGCGATGACGAACAGAGGTTAGCGGCGCTCGTAAGCGCTGCCTAGTTCATGAACAGCCCGGCGTGTTGAAGGAAATGTCCGAGGGTTTGGCGGGGAAAAAGGGTCAAAAGATCGCAGCCTTCGGCAGCTCCTACGGAAATCGATGTAGGAGCTGCCGAAGGCTGCGATCTTTTGCTTTTGAGTTTTGTGACTTGGCAGTCATCTTTCGCGAAAACAAGCTGATCTTCCGCTAAAGCGATCCGATGATGGCGTTACGCCGAAGAATCGCTAAACTGCCAGCCAATCATCTTTCATCACGAGGTTGTGCCCATGAAATTTCGTTTTCTGCTGTGGATGCTGGGGTTGTTGATGGGCAAGGCCAGTCGGACCAATCCGGCGTTCCAGCAGCAGTTGGGCGACAAGGAATTGGTGTTTCAGCTGCAAACCCTGGACGGCAAGGTCGCCCGGCATTTCACGGTGAAAAACCAGCGCATTACTAGCCAGTCCGGCACTTACCCGGAGCCTGCGTTCGCCATTGCCTTCAAGGACGCCGCCTATGGCTTCGCCACGATGCAGGCCAAGAACAAGCAGCTGGCGTTCATGACGGGGATTCAGGACAAGTCGATCCAGATCAAGGGCAACCCGGCGCTGGTGATCTGGTTCCAGGGGCTGATGAAGTATTTGAAGCCGAGGAAGGCCAAGAAAGTTTGAGCCGCGCAGACCCTTGTGCCAAAGGGCAAAGGGATTAGTGTGGCGAGGGGATTTATCCCCGCTGGACTGCGCAGCAGGCCCCAAAGGACTAACTGCGGCGAGCCTGCATAAGCGGTGAATCAGGTTTTAGGGCTGCTTCGCAGCCCAGCGGGGATAAATCCCCTCGCCACAAAAGCTCAGTTGCCAGTGTTGGCCATCAATGGCCAAACTGCGAAGCCAGCTCCCGCAGCAACACTTCCGCGTCCAGCACTTTGCTGACTACATCGTTGGCCTTTTCCCGGGTCAAGCCCACGCGTTCAAGCAGCGCGTCCGGGATTTCTTCATCCGGGCCGGAGCCGATGCTGCGCGAGCGCAGCAGGCGCACCGCCAGGCACACCAGGTTCGGATATTCGGCATATTCGCCGTCGTAGTGCGGGTCGTGCTGGAAGCGCAGGGCGGTGGCCAGTTCGTCGGGCATGTCCCAGTAGCGCATCAGCCAGGCGCCGATCTGCTCGCGACTGATGCCCAGCAGGTGCTGTTCCACGTAGCTGTGGCACAGGTGCGGGTTGACCTCCAGGTGCCGGCAGATCAACGAGAAGTGCGGCGGGAACACGTGGGCCAGCAGCAGGTAACCGAAGTTGTGCAGCAGGCCGGACAGGTAGGTCAGGCCGCCTTCGGGCCGCTGGGCGCGCGGCATGGCGCGGGTCAGGCCTTCGATGACGGCGGCGGTGTAGATCGACTGGTGCCAGTACGGCGTGGTGTGTTGCGGGTGGTCCTTGGGCAGGCTCAGGGTCTTGCCCAGGGCCAGGCCCAGCGCCAGGTTGATCACCAGGTCGAAGCCCAGTACCCGGACGATGGCATCTTCCACCGAACGAATCTTGCCGGGTGATGCGTAGTAGGGCGATGCCGCCCAGCTCACCACTTGCGCGGCCAGGGCCGGGTCGGTTTCCACCACGCCGGTGATGTCATCGATGGTCGCGTCGGGGTCGACCCGCAGCTTGATGATTTTCTGCGCGGTTTCAGCCAGCGGCGGGATCTCGATGGTTTCTTCCAGCCGTTGCTGGATACGCCGGGCGGTGAACGCCTGTACGGCCTGGGTGATTTCCTTGCGGTCGTCGTGCGGGCGGTCCAGGTTGGGGGTGATGTTGCTCACGGGTTCACCGAATGTCGCGGCGCTGGCCTTGGTGAGCATGGTCTTGAACGCTTCGCTGGTGACTTCCAGCAACAGCCCCGGCTCACCGGAGTTGATCAGCAACTTCGGTTCGCGCAGCAGGCTTTCTTCGTACAGGCACGGCGAGCTGGTCAGCGCCGGCAGGCCGGGCAGCAGGCTCAGGCTGTGTTTGCCGAGCATGCGCTCTAGGCGTTCGGTCGGCACCGCCGTGAGCTTGCGACCGGTGAGTTCGGCCAGGCGATTGAGGTCCAGCAACTGGCTTTGCGGAAACAGCACCATGAGCGCGCCAACGGCATCGTGCAACAACACCGCCTGCACTTTGCGGGCTGGGTTCAGGCCGGGTCGTTCGAGTACTTCGTCATAGCCGATGCCCAACTTTTCGAGCAACAGCCGAATAACAGACGGAGCGTGCGGGGCTTCGGGGACGAGGGCAGCTTCTGTCATGGTCTGTATCCGTTTTCCTACAAGTTGGTCAGTATAACCAGCTTGTCCGGTACGCGCGTCTTGAAAACTGAGCGCGTGCTCACACTTGGCCGTATTGCTGCCCATGACGCAGCCAGCGATCCAGCAGCGGGCTGACGTGGTCGGGCCAGCGTTCCAGCAGGGCCTGGGCGGCGTCGCGTACGGCGGGGAGCAGATCGGCGTCGCGCATCAGGTCGGCTACCTTGAATTGAAGCAGACCCGTCTGGCGTGTGCCGAGCATTTCACCGGGGCCGCGCAACTCGAGGTCTTTTTCAGCGATGATGAAACCGTCGTTGGTTTCGCGCATGATCCCCAGCCGCTGGCGCCCGATCTGCGACAACGGCGGGTGATAGAGCAAGACGCAATGGCTGGCGGCGCTGCCCCGGCCCACCCGGCCGCGCAGTTGGTGCAGCTGCGCCAGGCCCAGGCGCTCGGGGTTCTCGATGATCATCAGGCTGGCATTGGGCACGTCGACGCCCACCTCGATTACCGTGGTGGCAACCAAAAGTTGCAGGGCGCCGGCCTTGAACTCAGCCATGACGGCGGCTTTCTCGGCGGGCTTCATGCGGCCGTGGATCAGCCCGACCTTCAACTCGCCGAGGGCGGCAGTGAGGTCTTCAAAGGTGGTTTCGGCCGCCTGGCAGGTCAGCTCTTCCGACTCTTCAATCAACGTGCACACCCAATAGGCCTGCCGCCCTTCGGCACAGGCGCCGCGCACGCGCTCGATCACCTCCACTCGTCGGGTGTCGGTGACCAGCACGGTATTGACCGGTGTGCGGCCGGGCGGCAGTTCGTCGAGGATCGAGGTGTCGAGGTCGGCGTAGGCGCTCATCGCCAGGGTCCGCGGGATCGGCGTCGCGGTCATGATCAGTTGATGAGGGCACATCCGCCCACCCACGCCTTTCTGCCGCAAGGCCAGGCGCTGTTGCACGCCGAAGCGGTGCTGTTCGTCGATGATCACCAGGGCCAGGTTCTTGAACTGCACTTCGTCCTGGAACAGCGCATGGGTGCCGACCACCATCGGTGCGCCTTCGGCGATCTGTGCCAGGGCGGCGACGCGGTTCTTGCCCTTGAGCTTGCCGGCCAGCCAGGCGACTTCGATGCCCAACGGTTCGAGCCAGCGCTGGAAGGTGATGAAGTGTTGTTCGGCCAGGATCTCGGTGGGCGCCATCAGCGCCACCTGATAACCGGCCTCCAAGGCCTGCAGCGCCGCCAGGGCGGCGACCACGGTCTTGCCGGCGCCGACATCGCCCTGGATCAGCCGCAACATCGGCTCGGGCTGGCTCAGGTCGTAGGCGATTTCGTTGCCGACCCGTTGCTGGGCACCGGTGGGGGCGAAACCGAGGTTGGCCAGGTAGCGGGCCGGCAGATCCCTGGCCTTGGGCATGGCCGGGGCGCGCAGGGAACGCAGGCTTTCGCGCAGGCGTTGCTGCGACAGTTGATGGGTCAGCAGTTCTTCGAACGCCAGGCGATGCTGGGCCCAGTGATGGCCGAGGGCGAGTTCGTCGACGTCGGCATCGGCGGGCGGATGGTGCAGGTAGCGGATCGCATCGGCCAGGGGTGCCAGGTGGTAATCCCGGGCCAGTTCCGTGGGCAGCCAGTCGGGCAGGCTGCTGGGGCCGAGCAGGGTCAGGGTTTGCTGGCAGAGCTGGCGCAAGCGTTGTTGGGTCAGGCCTTCGGTGAGCGGATAGACCGGGGTCAGGGTTTCGTCCACCGGCGGCGGTTCGTCGCCGGTGATGGCGCGGTATTCCGGGTGATAGATCTCCAGCCCCGAAGCCCCGGGCCGCGCCTCGCCGTAGCAGCGTACGCGGGTGCCGCGCTTGAGGCCTTCCTTTTGTGCATTGCTGAAATGGTAGAAGCGCAGGCTGAGCCCGCCGGTGCCGTCCTGCAGGCGCACCACCAGGCTGCGACGGCGGCCCATGACCACGTCGGCGCCGCTGACGGTGCCTTCGATCACCGCATCCTGCCCCGGGCGCAAATGGCCGATGGGCACCACGCGGGTGCGGTCCTGGTAACGCAGCGGCAGGTGAAACAGCACGTCCTGGAGGTTTTCCAGGCCGACCTTGGCCAGTTTCTCGGCCATGGCTTCACCGACACCCTTGAGTGTCGTGACCGGCACTTTCGACAGCTCCGTCATGGCCGTGGCTTACTTGCCAGCGGGCGGCTTGGCCACGGAGCACAGACGGATCGAGTCAGCGAGGATCTCGATGGCCTTGGGCCGCGGGAAACTGGCGCGCCAGGCGATGGCGACGGTGCGGAACGGCACGGGCGGCGTCAGCGGGCGGACTTCGATCACGCCCGGGGCGTAATGATGGCTGTCCACTGCCGACAGCGGCAGGATCGAAATGCCCAGGCCCGAGGCGACCATGTGGCGGATGGTTTCCAGGGAGCTGGACTCCACTGTGGTGTGCTTGGCGCCTTCGCTGCCTTTGGTCAGGGTCGGGCAGGCTTCGAGCACCTGGTCGCGGAAGCAGTGGCCTTCGCCGAGCAACAGAAGGCTCTTGTCGTTGAGCAGGGCGGCGTCGATGGTTTTTTTCTGGGTCCAGGGGTGCTGGGCCGGCATCAGGACGTAGAACGGTTCGTCGTAGAGCGGCAGGGTCAGGACGTCGGCTTCGTTGAACGGCAGGGCGATGATGATCGCGTCCAGCTCGCCGTTGCGCAGCTTGTCGCGCAGCACATGGGTGAAGTTTTCTTCGATGTACAACGGCATCTGCGGGGCGACCCGGTGCAGTTGCGGAATCAGGTGCGGGAACAGGTACGGGCCGACGGTGTAGATCGCGCCGACTTTCAGCGGGGCGGTCAGTTGGTTCTTGCCGGCCTGGGCCAGTTCGCGAATGCCCTGGGCCTGCTCCAGGACCTTTTGTGCCTGGGCCACGATGCCTTCGCCCACGGGGGTCAGGCGCACGGCGCTTTTGCTGCGCTCGAAAATCAGCACACCGAGTTCGTCTTCAAGCTTTTTCACGCCCACCGACAGCGTCGGCTGGCTGACGTGGCAACGCTCGGCCGCATGGCCGAAATGCTGCTCTTGGGCGAGGGTCACGATGTAGCGTAATTCTGTGAGGGTCATGGCGAGCGTCCGTGAAGTTGCGAGCCAAGCATACCGGCTGCAATCGATAGACGCACGTTATCAGACTGGGGGTGCGGTGTGACACTGTCCAATGTCTGTGTGGTCAGGGATTTGTTTAAGAATGTGGAATTGTCTGTGGGAGCAAGGCTTGCCCGCGATGAAGTTAACGCGGTGTTCGCTGGAACCGAGGTGCCTGTATCGCGAGCAAGCTTTGCTCCCACAGATGCCCTGGCTCCACAGATGGCTTTGCTCCCAATCCCCTGTGCTCCAAAACGCTTACCTGGAACAGGAAGCCCCTGTTAAGGGGCTGGTAATTGAGATCAACGCCGGCGCTTGTCGATGGAGTACACAAACGGTGCCGTCAGTTCGATGGTGCCGTTGGTCAGCAGCTCGGCCGGCGGCTTGGGCAGCGGTTGGGCTTTGCGGATCATTTCCAGGGTGGCCTTGTCCAGCAACTCCGTGCCGGAGCTGCCCACCAGTTCGAATGACAACACGTTGCCTTCGGCATCCACCACGAAGCGCAGGCGGTTGGTGCCTTCCTTGTTCATCTGCTGGGCCCTGGGCGGGTACTTCTTGTACTTGCCCAGGTGCGCCAGCAGCGTGCCCTGCCAATTGGCCTTGGCCGCCGATTGCGCGGGCGACGGGCCAGGAGCCGGTTGTGCGGACTTCTCGGCGACTGACTGGGTTGGCGGGGTGTCGCTGGGCTTCTGCTCCGACGGCTGTTCCTTCGGCGGCTCGGGCTTTTTCTCCACCGGTTTGGGCTTGGGCGGTTGCGGCTTTGGCTTGGGCTTGACCGGCTTGGGCACGGAAATTTCCGGCTTCGGCGCTTCGGCAAGCTTGGGTAGCGGCAATTCTTCGACCGGCTCGGGAGGTTGCGGCGGTGTGACGACTTTGGGCGGTGCCGGTGGCGGCGGGGCTGGTACCGGCGCCAGCTCGACCATCATTGCCTGGGGAGGCAATTCGATGGGCGCGCGTGATGTCCAGTTCAGCGCCACGGCGATGGCGAGCGCATGTACGCCCAGCACCACTGCCAGGCTACCGCTGTAACGCGTCAGCTTTTGGCGCGTCGTGATCATTTCTTGGGCGCCGTCTCGAGTCCGACCAAACCGACCTTCAGGTAACCGGCGCCCCGCAGCGCGTCCATCACGCTCATCAGGTCGCCGTAGTCCACGCCTTTGTCGGCCTGGAAGAAGATTGTCGTGTCTTTCTTGCCTTGGGTCTTGGCGTCGAGGGTCGCGCCGAGGGTTTCGGCCTTGACCTCGTCTTCACCCAGGAACAGGCGCTGGTCGGCCTTGACGCTGAGGAACACCGGTTTCTCCGGCCGTGGCGAAGGCTTGGCCGTCGATGCCGGCAGGTCAACCTTGATGTCCACGGTGGCGAGCGGGGCCGCCACCATGAAGATGATCAACAGCACCAGCATCACGTCGATGAACGGTGTGACGTTGATTTCGTGGTTCTCGGCCAGATCGTCGTCTGCGCCTTCTTTCAAATGCAGGCCCATGGCCGATTACCCCACTTTCACCATGTGCGGTTGCGAGCCACGCTCGGGCGGCAAGTGGTCGAGGTCGCGGCTGACCAGCAGCAGGACTTCGGCCGAAGCGTCGGAGACCTGGGCCTTGTAGCCGGCAATGGAGCGGGCGAAGACGTTGTAGATCACCACGGCCGGGATCGCTGCGACCAGGCCCAAGGCTGTTGCCAGCAGGGCTTCGGCGATGCCGGGCGCAACGACGGCGAGGTTGGTGGTCTGGGTCTTGGCGATGCCGATGAAGCTGTTCATGATGCCCCACACCGTGCCGAACAGGCCGACAAATGGCGCGGTAGAGCCGATGGTGGCGAGCACGCCGGTGCCGCTGCTCATGCTGCGACCACAGGCGGCGACCAGGCGCTCGAGGCGGAAGCTCACACGTTCCTTGATGCCTTCTTTTTCGCGGCTGTTGGCCGACAGGCGCATCTCTTCGAGTGCGTCATGCACCAGCAGGTTGGCAAGAGTGCCGGCCTTCGCGGCGGTGGCGCTGGCTTCCTTGAGGGTGGTGGCTTTTTTCAGGGCGGCGATTTCACCACGCAAGCGACGCTTGGCACCCAGCAGCTCGAAGCCTTTGGCAATCCAGATGGTCCAGGTGATGATCGAGGCGATGGCCAAGCCGATCATCACGATTTTCACGATGATGTCAGCGTTCTTGTACATGCCCCATGGCGACAGGTCGTGGGCCATGCCCAGGGAGTTGTCGGCTTCGAGCACTTCAGGTGCGTCGGCTTCGACGGCTTGGGCCGGGTCGGTGGCGACAGGCGTTGCAACGGGAGCGGCCGGGTCGGCCGGTGCCTGGGCAGCAGCCGGTGCGGTGGCCGGCGTCGTGGTCGGCGTCTGTGCATCGGCGAACGCGGCGACAGGTGCCAGCAGCAGGCTGAACAGCAGGGCGGCTACCGTGCTCCAGGCACGAGGTCGATTGGTTGGCGAAGCGGGGGATAGAGAGCGTTTCATGCTGGCCGGACCTGAGAGGAAAAAGAAGGTTGATGTTCTTCCAGGCCTCGTGGGGCCGAGAACAAAAGTGGTGGGCATTATTGCAATTAATTCTTGTTAACAAAAGTAATACAGTTACTTTTTTTCTCACATGGCTAGCCGCTCGTCCCCTGCGAAGGCTAGTCTGCGGCTTTGCCAGAGGAGTTCTTGATGTCCGCGCCTTCTGTTTTGATCGCCGGCTGCGGTGATATCGGCGGCCGCCTGGCCAGCCAGTTAGTGGCCGAACATTGGCAAGTCCATGGCCTGCGGCGCACGGTTTCGAACCTGCCGGCCGGCGTTATCGGGGTGGCGGGGGATTTGTTCAGCGAGCAATGCCCCGCTGACTGGCCCACCGGGTCGCTGGATTACCTGGTGTACAGCGCCGCAGCCACCGACCATGACGAAGCGGGCTATCGCACGGCTTATGTCGAAGGGTTGCAGCATGTGTTGAGTTGGCTGAAGCAGCATGGCCAGCGGCCCAAGCGCCTGCTTTTTGTGTCCAGCAGCAGCGTTTATGGGCAACAGCAGGGCGAATGGGTGGATGAAACCTCGCCAACCGTGGCCGGCGGGTATTCCGGTCGCCTGATGCTCGAAGCCGAGCAAGTCGCCTTGGACAGTGGCATCCCGGCCAGCCGCGTGCGCCTGACCGGCATCTATGGGCCGGGGCGGGAGTGGCTGCTGAGCCAGGTCCGCCAAGGGTATCGCGTCGTGATCGACCCGCCGCTGTACGCCAATCGCATCCACGCCGACGATGCGGCCGGCTTGTTGGCGTTCCTGCTGGAGGCCGATCGCCAGGGCCAGGTGCTGGACGATTGCTACATCGGCGTCGACGACGCCCCTGCGCCACTGGCCGAGGTGGTGGGCTGGTTGCGCGAATTCATGGGCGTGACCGAGTGGGCCGAAGACGCCAGCGTGCGTCGCGCCGGCAGCAAGCGCTGCAGCAATGCCCGGGCGAAGGCCTTGGGCTGGACGCCGCGGTATCCGAGTTTTCGCGAGGGGTATGCGGCGATCCTGGAAGGGCGCTGCTGACACGGGCCTGCTCGGCGTGTGCTCGATGATGGGGTTCGGCGCCAAGGGCTAGTTCTCTATGGGCGCTTACCGTCCTGAGTACCTTCCGGGTCTTGACTTGGTTCATCGAGCTCGCCGAGCATTATCCGCTGCTTGCCGAAGCCAAGAGTGATCTGCAGGCCACCCGCAACCGTTTCAGTCATCTTTTGCGTCGTCGGTGGGCCAACATCCTATCGAACGACCTGACAGCGACAAGGACCGTCATCAATGCAAGCCAGTTTCAGCAAAGGCGTTATCTTTGCACTCTCCGCCGCCGCACTTAACGCCACGATAGGCGTGCTCAGCAAAGTGCTCATGAGCAATGGTTTCACCGCCAGCAGTGTCGCCGTCATAAAGACCGTCCTGGGTTGTCTGCTGCTCTCGGCCTTGCTGCTGTTTATCAAGCGTCCGGCGACGACGGCCAAATGGACCCAGGCGGCGATCTGCGCGTTTCTCGGTATCTTTGTGCTGTTCCACTTCGAAACGGCTGCCTATCGGCATTACGCTGCGGCGGGGGTAGTCGTGATGCTGATGGCCAGCGCTTCCATTTCCTCGATCGTGCTCGGACGCATAATCCTCAAGGATCCGATCACTGCGAACGCCACTGTGGGTGCCGCCTTGGCGATCGCCGGAATCGCGGTGATCTTTGGCGCCGATCTGCAGCAGGGCTTCACGCTCCAAGGCGTTGCGCTCGCGTCCATGGCGGGCTGCGGCTATGGGGCGTTTTCGGTAGCCATGAAACGGATGGGCGTGTCCGGTGGGCTGCACTTCACTCGTCAGTTGCTGTTCTTCGGCAGCCTGTACTTGCTGATGCCGGCTTCGGCCGACGGCTTCGTGATCGGTGAGCTGTCGCCCTGGGCGATTGCCGCACTGCTGGCGCTGGCCGCGCTGCCGACCATCCTCGGCTTTTTCTGTACCACCAAGGCAATCGAGTACCTCAAGCCATCCCAGGTGCAAGCCTTGGAGCTGACCGAGCCGCTGTTCGCCGCACTGCTGGCATTTGTTGTGCTCAATGAGGTGCCGCGCGAAAGCCTGTACCCGGGCGCACTGCTGATCATCATTGGGCTGTGTTTCTCCAATGAGCTGATCCGCCTGGGTAGAAAAAAGCCTGTTGCGTCTCGCGCGTGAACCTTTGCCGGGAGGGGGCGCTCGTACAGTTAGTTCAAAGCGCCCTATCTCTTACTGCTTTTCCAGCACCCACTGCCGAGTGCCCGGCGTGAACGAAGGCATTTCATCGGCCAGCGCGGCGTTGACGGTCTGGAAAATTTCCAGCTTCTTGCCGTCGCGGGCAAAGATCCAGGTGTTGCCCTGGCCGTTCTGTTGCAGCCAGATGTTGTCGTTTCCACCGCTCATGGAGGCGCAATCACCGGCCAGGCACAAGGCATAGCGATCGGCACCCGGCAGGCCGCTGACCTGGCCGTCGGGCTGGAATTGCACGGTGGCGCCCTGGCCGGGGCCGCTGGCGATGTTCCAGGTGCCGCCCAGGTAGGCGGCATACAGCGCGCGCTCGAAACTGGCGCCGATGGGCGCGCCCTCTGGTACCTGGACTTGCGCGCGGTCGAATACCTGCTGCGGTTCGTTCTCGGTGGCGGCCTGGCTCAACTGGTCGCCATCGCGCTTGAGTTCGCTGGCGGAGCTGCCGTAAAAATCGACTTTCCAGGCGCCGTCTTCTTCGCCCAGCAATTTGCCTTCGACGTTTTCAAAACCGTTGGTGTAGCGCGCCTGGCCGGCACGGGTGTTGACGTCCCATTCCAGGTTCGGGCCATAGCCCTGCAGCGCTTCGCGAAGCGGGCCGCCCTTGGCGGCAGCGTCGATGGCTGCCTGGTTGATCCAGGTGCCGCTGATGTCACGGTCGGCAGGGTCGCTGGCACAGCCGCCCAGAAGCAGGGCTGCCAACGAGAGAGCAAGCGCTTTGCGCATGGTGGAATCCTTTCAAGACGAAAACGGCGCAGCGGGGGAGGCTGCGCCGGCCTTATTACTCGATGACCAGGATGGCATCCATCTCAACCTGAGCGCCCTTGGGCAGGGCCGCCACGCCGATGGCGGCGCGGGCAGGGTAAGGCTGGTCGAAGTACTTGCCCATCACCTCGTTGACCTTGGCGAAGTGGCTCAGGTCGGTGAGGAAGATGTTCAGCTTGACGATGTCCTTGAACGAACCACCGGCGGCCTCGGCCACGGCCTTGAGGTTTTCGAACACCTGCACGGTCTGGGCTTCGAAGCCTTCCACCAGCTCCATGGTCTTGGGGTCCAGTGGAATCTGGCCCGACATGTACACGGTGTTGCCAGCCTTGATCGCCTGGGAATAAGTACCGATGGCGGCCGGGGCCTTGTCGCTGGTGATAACAGTCTTGGTCATGAATGACTCCTGATAACGAATGGGCTACGCGCGCATGCGGGTGATGCGGATAACGCCGGTCAGGGCGCGCAGTTTCTTGATCACACGGGCCAGGTGCACACGGTCGTGTACGCTGACCACCAATTGAACGACGCTGATGCGGCCATCGCGTTCATCCATGCTGATTTTTTCGATATTGCCGTCGGCGGCATTGACGCTGCTGGCCAGCAGGGCGATCAGGCCGCGCTGGTGCTCCAGCTCGACCCGCAGCTCGACGTTGAATTCGCCGGTGACATCCTTGGCCCAGGAGAGCTGGATGCATTTTTCCGGGTTGTGCCGGATTTCGCTGATGTTGCGGCAGTTGTCCAGGTGCACGACCATCCCTTTGCCGGCGGACAAATGGCCGACAATCGGGTCGCCCGGGATCGGCGTACAGCACTTGGCATAACTGAGCACCAGGCCTTCGGTGCCGCGAATCGCCAGCGGGCCTTCGGGGCTTGGCAACTGTTCGCCTTCGCCGAGCAGGCGACGGGCAACGACGTAGGCCATGCGATTGCCCAGGCCGATGTCTTCGAGCAGGTCTTCGATCAATTCGAGACGGTATTCGTGGAGCATCAGTTGCACGCGCTCGACCGGGATCTTGTCCAGCGAGCTGTCGAAACCGTTCAGCACCTTGTTCAGCAGGCGTTCGCCGAGGCTGATGGATTCGGAGCGGCGTTGCAGTTTCAGGGCGTGACGGATATGGGTGCGGGCTTTGCCGGTGACCACGAAATTGAGCCATGCCGGGTTGGGCCGGGCGCCCGGGGCGCTGACGATTTCCACCGTGGAGCCGCTTTGCAGCGGCTCGGACAATGGCGCCAGGCGGCGGTTGATCCGGCACGCGATGCAACTGTTGCCGACGTCGGTGTGCACCGCATAGGCAAAGTCCACGGCCGTGGAGCCTTTGGGCAGCTCCATGATCCGGCCCTTGGGCGTGAAGACGTAGACCTCGTCCGGGAACAGGTCGATCTTCACGCTCTCGATGAATTCCAGGGAGTTGCCGGCACGCTGCTGCATTTCCAGCACGCCCTTGACCCATTGTCGGGCGCGGGCGTGGGTGCTCTTGGGCTGTTCGTCACCGCTGGATTTGTACAGCCAATGGGCGGCGATGCCGTTGTTGGCCATTTCTTCCATTTCACGGGTGCGGATCTGGATCTCGATCGGTACGCCGTGCATGCCGAACAGCGTGGTGTGCAGCGACTGATAGCCGTTGGCCTTGGGGATCGCGATGTAATCCTTGAAGCGCCCCGGCAACGGTTTGTACAAATTATGTACAGCGCCCAGCACGCGGTAGCAGGTATCGACCTTGTCGACGATGATCCGGAACGCGTAGACGTCCATGATCTCGTTGAAGGCCCGACGCTTGCCGCGCATTTTCTTGTAGATGCCGTAGAGGTGTTTCTGCCGCCCGCTGACTTCGCCTTCGATGCCGTCGATGGCCAGGCAGTGGCTCAGGGACTCTTCGATCTTGTTGACGATTTCCTTGCGGTTGCCCCGGGCGCGCTTGACGGCCTGGTTGATCCGCGCCGAACGCATCGGGTGCATGGCCTTGAAGCCCAGGTCTTCGAACTCGATGCGGATCGCGTGCATACCCAGGCGATTGGCGATGGGGGCGTAGATTTCCAGGGTTTCCTTGGCGATGCGCCGGCGTTTTTCGCCGGACAGCACTTCCAGGGTGCGCATGTTGTGCAGGCGGTCGGCGAGCTTGACCAGGATCACGCGAATGTCGCGGGCCATGGCCATGGCCATTTTCTGGAAGTTTTCGGCCTGGGCCTCGGCCTTGGTCTCGAAGTTCATCTGGGTCAGCTTGCTGACCCCGTCGACCAGTTCGGCCACGGTTTCGCCGAACTGCGCTTGCAGCGCTTCCTTGGCAATGCCGGTGTCTTCGATCACGTCATGCAGCATCGCCGCCATCAGGCTCTGATGGTCCATGTGCATGTCGGCAAGAATATTCGCCACCGCAAGGGGATGCGTGACGTACGCCTCGCCGCTGCGGCGGCGCTGGCCGTCGTGGGCTTGTTCGGCGTAGAAATAGGCTCGGCGGACCAGATTGACCTGGTCCGTGCCGAGGTAGGCCGATAAGCGATCGGCGAGGGCGTCTATGCTCGGCATGATGATGACTCCTGCCGTTTGCTGTGACCCCGCGCCGTGCTACGTCGACCAGGCATAGGCTTAGACCGCCTCGTTGGACTCGTCCTCGAACGCTGCGAACAGCGGTTCGTCTTCGACGATTTCAGCGTTGGCGATGAACTCGTAGCTCATCAGGCCTTCGGCGATTTCACGCAGCGCTACTACGGTAGGCTTGTCGTTTTCCCACTGGACCAACGGCTCTTTGCCACCGGTGGCCAGTTGACGGGCACGCTTGGTAGAGAGCATGACCAGCTCAAAGCGGTTTTCCACGTGTTCTAGGCAGTCTTCAACGGTTACGCGGGCCATGGTATTCCTCGGAGCGAATGCAATATGCGCGCTGCCCGGTTGGGCGAGCGGACTCGACAGTTTAAAAAAACACCAGCGTTTAGGGAAGCGCTGATTTTTTAACCAAACCCCTCGGCGCGCTGCGACTACCAATGTAAAGCCGTCGCAGCGGTTTTGGGAAGGGCTGTTCAGCCCAACAATTCGGCCAATAATTTGCCGAAACGTTGCTGCTGGCGTTTCTGCTGCAGCTGGCTGGCGCGGAAAATCGCCTTCAGGTCGTCCAGCGCGTGGGCGAAATCGTCGTTGATGATCAGGTAATCATAGTCGACGTAGTGACTCATTTCGCTGACCGCTTCGCGCATCCGGCCTTCGATGATGTCGTCGCTGTCCTGGCCGCGGTTGGTCAGACGCTGGCGCAAGGCTTGCTGGCTTGGCGGCAGAATGAAGATCGAACGCGCCTGGGGCATCAGCTTGCGCACCTGCTCGGCGCCTTGCCAGTCGATTTCCAGGATCAGGTCGTGACCTTCGTCCAGGGTCTGCTGCAAGTAGCTTTGCGAAGTGCCATAAAGGTTGCCGAAAACTTCGGCGCGCTCCAGGAAGTCGCCGTGTTCGGCCATCTTCACGAACTCTTCGCGGTCGACGAAGTGATAGTTCACGCCATTCACTTCGCCCGGACGCATGGCGCGGGTGGTGTGCGAGACCGAGACGCGGATCTGCGGTTCGGCATCGATCAGGGCCTTGACCAGGCTGGTCTTGCCGGCGCCCGAGGGCGCGGAAATGATGTAGAGGGTGCCGGTGCTGTGGGTCATGTCGTTTGCCTTACTCAATGTTCTGCACTTGTTCGCGCATTTGTTCGATCAACACCTTGAGGTTGACCGCCGCCTGGGTGCTGCGCGGGTCGAAGGCTTTGGAGCCCAGTGTATTGGCTTCGCGGTTGAGCTCCTGCATCAGGAAGTCGAGGCGGCGACCGGCCGCACCGCCGGACTTGAGCACCCGGCGAACTTCGATGATGTGGGTGCTTAGGCGATCCAGTTCTTCGGCCACGTCGCTCTTTTGCGCGAGCATGACCATTTCCTGTTCCAGCCGTTGTGGATCCAGCTCGGCCTTCATGTCGGTGAAGCGGTCGAGGACTTTCTGGCGCTGGGTGGCGAGCATCTGCGGGACCAGTTCGCGCAGGGTGCTGACGTCTTCTTCAATGGAGGTCAGGCGATCGTTGATCAGCCGGGCCAGCTCCGCGCCTTCGCGCTCGCGGCCGGCCTTGAGTTCCTTGAGGCCTTCATTGAACAGTGCCATCGCCTCGGCGTTCAGCGCCTGCGGGTCGCTCGCGTCACCCACCAGTACGCCGGGCCAGGCCAGGACTTCCAGTGGATTCAGGGCGGCAGGGTGCTTGATCAGGCTGGCGACGGTTTCGGCCGCGGCGACCAGTTGCGCGGCGCGCTCGCGGTCCACCTGCAAGGCTTTGCCAGTGCTTTCTTCGGTGAAGCGCAGGGTGCATTCCAGCTTGCCCCGGGACAGGCCCTGGCGCAGAGCCTCGCGCACGCCGCCTTCGAGGTCGCGGAAAGACTCGGGCAGGCGCAGGTGCGGCTCCAGGTAGCGGCTGTTGACCGAGCGCAGTTCCCAGCTCAGCGTGCCTTGGGCCCCGGCTTTTTCGACGCGGGCGAAGGCGGTCATGCTGTGCACCATGGAGGTTCCTCGCAATGCAGGCCGGCACGACGGTGGTCGTGGGCCTGGGATCTGTAAATTAAAAGCCCAAGGGCAGCAAAGGCGCAGGATTGTAGCGCAGTGAGGCGTATGCCCCAACCGCGCTTGCGACAAAGCGTGGCAGCCCGTCGGGCGGGTCTTTGCGCGGCTTCGCTCGCGTCGGCTTTTTAGAACTGCGCTACGTTTAACTGCCCTATGACGGTTCACGGCTCTATAATGCTCGGCAGTTTTCCGTCCCCTGTACAGGTATTCCCTATGAAACGTCCAAGTGGTCGCGCTGCCGATCAGCTTCGCTCGATCCGCATTACCCGCAACTACACCAAACACGCCGAGGGATCTGTACTGGTCGAATTCGGTGATACCAAAGTCATCTGCACTGTCAGTGTCGAAAACGGCGTGCCACGGTTCCTCAAGGGCCAGGGCCAAGGCTGGCTGACAGCCGAATACGGCATGCTGCCGCGTGCCACCGGTGAGCGGAACCAGCGTGAGGCCAGCCGTGGCAAGCAGGGCGGCCGTACCCTGGAAATCCAACGCCTGATCGGCCGTTCGCTGCGTGCTGCTCTGGACATGTCCAAGTTGGGCGATGTGACGCTGTATGTCGATTGCGACGTGATCCAGGCCGACGGCGGTACCCGTACTGCCTCCATCACTGGGGCCATGGTCGCCCTGGTCGATGCCTTGAAAGTGATCAAGAAGCGCGGCGGCCTCAAGGGCGGCGACCCGCTCAAGCAAATGATCGCCGCTGTGTCCGTGGGCATGTACCAGGGCGAGCCGGTGCTGGACCTGGATTACCTGGAAGACTCCGCTGCCGAGACTGACCTGAACGTGGTCATGACCAGTGCCGGCGGTTTCATCGAAGTCCAGGGCACTGCCGAGGGCGCACCGTTCCAGCCGGAAGAATTGAACGCTATGCTGGAGTTGGCGAAGAAAGGCATGAACGAGATCTTCGAACTGCAAAAGGCCGCCTTGGCTGACTGATCGATTTCCGCTTCAAGACAAGGAGAGCGTCATGAGTGATGAGCAAATCCTGCTGCCCCAGCCGAGCAAAGAGGCGCGTCAATGGGCAATGTTTTGTCACCTGTCCGCCTTGTTGGGGATCTGGATTCCGTTCGGTACGCTGATCGGGCCGTTGGTGCTCTGGCAGCTCAAGCGTGAGTCCGACCCGTTCATTGATGCCCAGGGCAAGGAAGCGCTGAACTTCCAGATCACCGTGGCGATTGCCTCGGCGATCAGCTTGCTGCTGATGGTCGTGGTGATCGGCTTCTTCCTGTTTGGCCTGGTGGCCATCGGTGCGCTGGTATTGACCATCATCGGTGGCGTAAAGGCTAATGAAGGGCAACCGTATCGGTATCCTTTCACGTGGCGGTTGGTCAAATAACGATCAATGCTGCGACTCTAGAGAAATGCCCCGATTTATTGGGGCATTATCGTTTTCGCATAACGGCAAAACATTATCGTGGGGCAATCGACTAATAAGAGGGGGGGCGAGCTTTATCGAGAGTGGGTTCCTTACATCCTGTCTGAAAACATTTAGTGTCAGGGCTGTGATTTGGCACCATTATGAGTTTTCCATCGGATGGAAGATCTTCTCATTACTCGGATTAAAAGGATTTAAGCATGTATATTCCACAAGTTATTTGCGCAGTTGTTTGCTCGTTTGGCGTTGCATTAGCCCATGCTCAACTGGCGCCTTTGAAAGAACTCGCGTCCCAGGCTCCGGCCACACAAGCAGTTATCCCACAGAAAAACCTGTCCTACATTCATGCCTTGCAACTGGCCAAAACAGCCGTGGCCGTTTGTGCCGCCAACAACCAGTCGGTCGCCGCCACGGTGGTGGACCGTTCAGGCACGGTGCTGGCGATGCTACGATCTGACAACACTGGGCCTATCGCCCTCGCTGGCAGCGAGCGTAAGGCATATACGGCGGTGTCCTTCAAAACTGAAACAAGCAATATCATGGCGCGCACCGTGCAGGCGCCCCAGCTAGCTAACCTTCCTGGGATCTTGGCGTTGGCCGGCGGCGTTCCCATCAGGGTTGGCAGCGAGGTGATCGGTGCCATTGGCGTAGGCGGCGCCCCGGACGGTCGAATTGATGCTCAATGCGCAAATTATGCAATTGATAAATACAAGCCAGCGCTGGCTGGGGATGCCGGTCTGGAGTCCCCAGGTGGCGCGCCAGGCGAAAAGACTCCGGCAGTCCCAGCAGCGTCTTGATTCTAGCGTAGCAATGACCTCGAGTGATGGATCAACACGTTAATCCCCATGGCGGCTGAAACCTCCTCGAGCCAGGCTTGCCCCTCTGGGTTGCGTAACGCGCTTTTTGTGAGCGCTCGGCAATCCAGTGGGAGCAAGCCCTCCTTCCATCGCTTCCGTGACGCCTTGAAGGGCAGTGGTCTCGCTTATCGGTCATTTTATTCTGAAGTTGTACGCATTTCATTTCGTGTACAGCATCCAATTGCGCGGCGTAAATGAGCGCGTGCAGGTATTGGTCTTAAATGTTTAGTCACAACTGCGCAGTTCTACCCTGAGTTAGACGCTTGGCAACAATGCGCGTCGGTTGATAGAGTTGCCCTGCGTAATATTCGCACAGAAATATTTCGATATATTCAGACCATTGAAGGTTCTTGAATTCAAAGCCAATCAAGTGTTAAGGCAATCAACCTGTCCTAGAGGCGTGTCCAGGTAAAAAGTTCGTCTCTGGCTAAGATATACAAAGATTAAGCACCTATGTTGCAGCTCGATTTCTATGGAACACTTGTCGCCGCCTCTTTAGTGCTTTTGCTGGGGCGCGGACTTGTTAAACGTGTCGGTTTTCTACGCGCCTACAATATTCCCGAGCCCGTGGCGGGTGGGTTGGTAGTTGCCTTGATTCTCCTGGCTTTGCGGGGGCTTGAAGTTGAAGTTCGATTTGATACTTCATTGCAGACCCCGTTGATGCTGGCATTTTTTGCCACGATTGGCCTGGGCGCAGACTTCGCCAGCCTGAAGAAAGGCGGGCGCGTAGTTGGGATTTTCCTGCTGGCGGTTGTCGGCCTGCTGGTGGTCCAGAATGCCATGGGCATCGGGCTCGCAAAAGCGCTGGGGCTCGATCCGTTGATGGGGTTGCTGACCGGCTCGATCACCTTGGCAGGCGGTCACGGCACAGGCGCGGCGTGGGGGACGGTATTCAGTGAGAAGTACGGTCTGGCTTCCGCCTCCGAGCTTGCGATGGCTTCCGCGACGTTTGGCTTGGTGTTGGGTGGCTTGATCGGTGGGCCGGTTGCGCGCCTGCTCATCAAGCGTGTCCAGGCACCCGGCTGCCTTGAGGCGGAAAAGCCCCGGGTGCCCAAGGGGTTCGAGCAGCCGAACAAAGAGCGCTCGATTACGCCGTTTTCGTTTATCGAGACGCTGGCGCTGATTGCGGTCAGCCTGTTGGTCGGCACGCTCTTGAATGGGCAGCTCCACGATACCGCCTTCGAGTTGCCGACGTTCGTTTGCGTCTTGTTCGTGGGGGTGGTCCTGCGCAACGGGCTTTCGGTGCTTGGCTTGTATCAGGTCTTCGAGCGAGAAGTGTCCGTGCTCGGCAATGTGAGCCTGTCACTGTTCCTGGCGATCGCCTTGATGTCACTCAAATTGTGGGACCTGGCGTCACTGGCCCTACCGATCTTCATCATTCTGGTGGCCCAGACATTGGTCATGGCGTTGTTTGCGATTTTCGTGACGTTCAGGCTCATGGGCAGTCATTACGATGCAGCCGTCTTGGCGGCAGGGCATTGCGGTTTTGGATTGGGTGCCACGCCGACGGCCATCGCCAACATGCAGGCAGTGACGCAGCGCTACGGACCTTCGCAGATAGCGTTTCTGGTGGTGCCGATGGTGGGGGCGTTCTTCATCGATATCATTAACGTCATCGTCATCAAGTTGTACCTTGCCCTGCCGTTTTTTGCCACGGCTTGAGGTTCCGCGCAGTAGCGTTCGCCATAAAAAATGCCCGTATCTTGCGATACGGGCATTTTTTGTTCGGCCGGCTTGAGGCGGTCGTCGATACGCTTAGATGGTCAGCGTCCAGTCGTAATCCACGATCAGCGGCGCATGCTGCGAGAACCGTGGCTGGCGCGGCAGGCGGGCGCTGCGTACGAAGCGGCGCAGCCCAGGTGTCAGCAACTGGTAGTCGAAGCGCCAGCCAAGGTTGAGCATCTCGGCCTGTTCGTTGTCCGGCCACCAGCTGTACTGGTCGCCTTCACGGCTGACTTCGCGCAGGGCGTCGACATAACCCATGTTGCCAATGATCTCGTCCATCCAGGCCCGCTCCGGCGCCAGGAAACCAGGAGATTGTTGGCTGTCGCGCCAGTTCTTGATATCCAGCTTCTGTTGCGCCACGTACAGCGAGCCACAATAGATGTACTCGCGACGTTTGCGCCGCTGTTTATCCAGATAGCGGGCGAAGTCGTCCATCAACTTGAATTTCTGATTCAAATCTTCATCGCCGTTCTGCCCCGAAGGAAGCAGTAAGGTCGCGATGCTGACCTTGTCGAAATCGGCTTGCAGGTAGCGCCCGTAGCGGTCCGCCGTCTCGAAACCGAGACCGTTGATGACAGCCTTCGGTTGCAGCCGCGAGTACAAAGCCACGCCACCCTGGGCGGGGACTTCGGCATCGCAGGCATAAAGGAAGTAACCGTCCAGTTGGAAGGCTGCATCGTCCAGTTCAAAGGCGGAGGCGCGGGTGTCCTGCAGGCAGATGACGTCGGCATTCTGTGCTTGCAGCCAACTGAGCAAACCTCGCTCCACTGCAGCCTGAATACCATTGACGTTCACACTGATGATCCGCATAAATGGCCCCAAAAATCACGTGCGTGTATGATACACGGCGTGTACCTATTTAGCTAAATCCGCGGTATTTGAGGCTTTTTTTCATGCAGGCGTATCAGCGCGATTTCATTCGCTTTGCCATCGATCGCGGCGTTTTGCGCTTCGGTGAGTTCACCCTCAAGTCCGGGCGCACCAGCCCGTACTTCTTCAATGCCGGCCTGTTCAACACCGGTTCCGCCCTGGCGCAACTGGGTCGTTTCTATGCGGCGGCCATCGTTGAGAGCGGTATCCCGTTCGATGTGCTGTTCGGCCCGGCCTACAAAGGCATCCCGCTGGCCGCCACCACTGCCGTCGCCCTGGCCGAACACCACGGCCGCGACCTGCCTTGGTGCTTCAACCGCAAGGAAGCCAAGGCCCACGGCGAAGGCGGCAGCCTGGTGGGTGCACCGCTGACCGGCGACGTGTTGATCATCGACGACGTCATCACTGCCGGTACTGCCATTCGTGAAGTGATGCAGATCATCGGTTCCCAGGAAGGCGCCAAGGCCGCTGGCGTGCTGATTGCCCTGAACCGTCAGGAGCGCGGCAACGGTGAGCTGTCGGCGATCCAGGAAGTGGAGCGCGACTTCGGTATTCCGGTGATCAGCATTGTCTCGCTGAACCAGGTGCTGGAGTTTTTGGCCGACGATCCGCAGCTCAAGCAGCATTTGCCGGCGGTTGAGGCTTATCGGGCGCAGTTCGGCGTCTAAGAAGGCCCACGCACTCCCTCTGTGGGAGGAAGGCAAAAAAAAGACCCCGCTCAGTCTGGCTGAGCGGGGTCTTTTTTTACCGGTATCGCTTAAGGGCGCTTGCGATTGCTGATCAACGTACCCACGCCGGTGTCGGTGAAGATCTCCAGCAGGATCGCATTTGGTACCCGGCCGTCGATGATCAGCGAGCTGCCGACGCCGCCCTGTACCGCTTCCAGCGCGCAACGAATCTTCGGCAGCATGCCGCCGTAGATGGTGCCGTCGGCGATCAGGTCATCGACCTGCTGGGTCGACAGTCCGGTCAGGACTTTGCCCGACTTGTCCATCAGGCCGGCGATGTTGGTCAGCAGCATCAGCTTTTCGGCTTTCAGTGCTTCGGCAACCTTGCCCGCCACCAGGTCGGCGTTGATGTTGTACGACTCACCGTTGGCGCCCACGCCGATGGGCGCGATGACCGGGATGAAGTCGCCCTTGACCAGCAGGTTCAGCAGGTCGGTGTTGATGCCGACCACTTCGCCCACATGACCGATGTCGATGATTTCCGGCTGGGTCATCTCCGGTGTCTGGCGGGTGACGGTGAGTTTCTTCGCCCGGATCAGCTCGGCGTCCTTGCCTGTCAGGCCGATGGCGCTGCCGCCATGACGGTTGATCAGGTTGACGATGTCCTTGTTGACCTGGCCGCCCAGGACCATCTCCACCACATCCATGGTCTGCGCGTCGGTCACGCGCATGCCATCGATGAAGTGGCTTTCGATCGACAGGCGCTTGAGCAGGTCACCGATTTGCGGGCCACCACCGTGTACGACCACTGGGTTGATGCCCACGGCCTTCATCAGCACGATGTCGCGGGCGAAGCCGGTCTTGAGCTCCTCGCTTTCCATCGCGTTGCCGCCGTATTTGATCACCAGGGTCTTGCCGACGTAGCGTCGGATATAAGGCAACGCTTCGGACAGGACCTTGGCGGTGTTGGCGGCGGCTTCGCGTTCGAGGGTCATTCAGGGCTCCGGTAGTGCTTCAAAAAATCAAAACGGTAGTTGGAGATCAGGTGCAACACGTTTGAGTTGGGTGTGGAACACATCCTTGATGCGCTGCAGTTCAGCCTCGTTGTCGGCCTCGAAACGCAGTACCAGCACCGGTGTGGTGTTGGATGCGCGAACCAGGCCCCAGCCGTGGGGATAGTCGACCCGCACACCATCGATGGTGGTCAGTTCGGCGCCTTCGCCCCATTGAGCGTCGTGCAGTGCATCAATGATGCTGAATTTGCTCTCTTCGGTCACATGGATATTGATTTCTGGCGTAGAAATATCGTTCGGGAAGGTTGCGAACAGCTCTTCGGCCGTGGATTTCTCCTTGCTGAGGATTTCCAGCAGGCGCGCGGCGCTGTAGATGCCGTCGTCAAAACCGAACCAGCGTTCCTTGAAGAAGATGTGGCCGCTCATTTCGCCGGCCAGCAGGGCGCCGCTCTGTTTCATTTTCTTCTTGATCAACGAATGACCAGTTTTCCACATCAGTGGACGACCGCCATATTCCTTGATCAGCGGCACCAGGCGACGGGTGCATTTGACGTCGAAAATGATCTCGGCATCCGGGTTGCGCGCCACCACGTCCTTGGCAAACAGCATCAGCAGGCGGTCCGGGAACACCACGCTACCGGTATTGGTCACCACGCCCACGCGGTCGCCGTCGCCGTCGAAGGCCAGGCCCAGGTCGGCGTTGGTTTCCTTGACCTTGGCGATCAGGTCTTCGAGGTTTTCCAGCTTGCCCGGGTCCGGGTGGTGGTTAGGGAAGTTGCCGTCCACGTCGCAAAACAGTGGGATGACTTCGCAGTTCAGGGCTTCGATCAGTTGCGGGGCGATCACGCCAGCCGCGCCGTTGCCGCAATCGACCACCACTTTCAGGCGACGGGCGAGTTTCACGTCCTTGACGATCTCGTCGTTGTAGCGAGGAAGGATATCGACCTTGGTCACGCTGCCCTGGCCGCTGCTCAGGTCGTTGGTCTTGAGGCGGGTATGCAGGGCCTGGATCTGCTCGTTGGCGAGGGTGTCGCCGGCGATGACGATCTTGAAGCCGTTGTAGTTCGATGGGTTGTGGCTGCCGGTGAGCATCACCCCGGACTTGCCGGCCAACACGTTGGCGGCGTAGTACAGCGCCGGGGTCGGCACCAGGCCCACGTCGCTGACGTGGCAGCCACTGTCGGCAACGCCTTTGATCAGTTGTTCGACCAGCTCGGGGCCCGACAAGCGGCCATCACGGCCGACGCTCACATTCGGTTCGCCCTGGGCCAGGCTCTGGGAGCCAATGGCGCGGCCGATCCAGTAGGCGGTTTCGGCGGTGAGGGTTTCCGGTACCACGCCACGGATGTCGTAGGCGCGGAAGATGCTGTCAGGGAAGATCGGGGCGATTGCGGCTGGGGTGTTCATGGGCGGGGCGCTCTATCAGGAAAGTGACTGGACAGGCCGACGGTTAGCGTCGGCAGGCTCAAGCTGAAGGGTATGACGGCGTTTTTGACAGAGAGTTCGTGGTGGGAAAGTGCCATGAGACAGCGTTACCCCGGCCTCGCTCGCCTAATACATTGATTCCGGGTGGGAAACCTAGCAGAAAGCCATTGCTCATTTTTTGTCCTGAAACACAAGCTTCACAAACGAGCCGGGCAGGACGCCCGGCCTGTAACCACCGGTCAATGGCTGCCGGAATGCCCGAAACCACCCGCGCCGCGCTGGCTTTCGTCGAACTCTTCGACCAGTTCGAAGTGGGCCTGGACCACCGGCACCAGCACCAACTGCGCGATGCGTTCGCCCACGGCAATGTTGAAGGCCGTTTGGCCACGGTTCCAGCACGACACCATCAATTCACCTTGGTAGTCGGAGTCGATCAGGCCCACCAGGTTGCCCAGCACGATGCCGTGCTTGTGGCCCAGGCCCGAGCGCGGCAGGATCAGCGCGGCCAGGCCCGGATCGCCGATGTACACCGACAGGCCGGTAGGAATCAGCAGGGTCTGGCCCGGTTCCAGGATCGTGTCCTGCTTGAGCATCGCCCGCAGGTCGAGGCCGGCGGAGCCCGGTGTGGCGTATTGCGGCAGCGGGAATTCGTTGCCGATGCGTGGGTCGAGGATCTTGGCTTGTAGGGCGTGCATGACATTAAACCTGGTTCAGACGTTCGGCGATAAAAGTGATCAGCTGGCGGGCAATCTTGCTCTTGCTGGTCTGGGCGAAAAGTGTGGCGTGCAACTGGCGGTCGATCACGCTGCAGGCGTTTTCTTCGCTGTTGAAGCCGATGCTCGGGTTGGCCACGTCGTTGGCGACGATCAAGTCGAGGTTCTTGTCCTTGAGCTTGCGGGCGGCGTAATCGAGCAGGTGTTCGGTCTCGGCGGCAAAGCCGACACTGAACGGGCGGTCGGGGCGGGTGGCGATGCTGGCCAGGATGTCCGGGTTGCGCACCATTTGCAGTAGCAGGCCGTCGCCGCTTGTAGGGTCTTTCTTCAATTTTTGCGGGGCAACGACTTCGGGGCGGTAGTCCGCCACTGCCGCCGAGGCGATGAACAGGTCACACGGGATGGCCGCTTCGCAGGCCGCGAGCATGTCCCGGGCGCTGACCACGTCGATGCGCGTGACCCGGTCCGGGGTCGGCAAGTGCACGGGACCGGTGATCAGCGTCACCCGGGCGCCGGCTTCCACGGCAGCTTCGGCCAGGGCGAAGCCCATTTTCCCGGAGCTGTGGTTGGTGATGTAGCGTACCGGGTCGATGTTTTCCTGGGTCGGTCCGGCGGTGATCAGCACGTGCTTGCCGGTCAGGGCCTGGCGCTGGAAGCAGTCGGCGGCGCACTGGGCCAGGTCGGTGGCCTCAAGCATGCGGCCCATGCCGACATCGCCGCAGGCCTGGCTGCCAGAGGCCGGGCCGAAGACTTTCAGGGCGCGGCTTTCCAGCAGTTGCAGGTTGGCCTGGGTGGCCGGGTCGCGCCACATGGCCTGGTTCATGGCCGGCGCCACGGCGACCACTGCGTCGGTGGCGAGCACCAGGGTGGTCAGCAGGTCGTCGGCGATGCCTTGGGCCAAGCGGGCGATCAGGTCGGCCGTGGCCGGGGCGATCAGCACCAGGTCGGCCCACTTGGCCAGTTCGATATGACCCATGGCGGCTTCGGCCGCCGGGTCGAGCAAGTCCAGATGGACCGGGTGCCCGGACAGGGCTTGCATGGTCAGCGGAGTAATGAACTCGCTGCCACCGCGGGTCATGACGACCCGAACTTCCGCGCCCTGGTCGATAAGCCTGCGAACCAGCTCGGCGCTCTTGTAGGCGGCAATGCCGCCGCCGACGCCCAGAACGATGCGTTTCCGATACAGCCGCTGCATAGGCCTGCCTTTCGATTTCAGTGGTCAGTGCAGGGCGAACCCCTTGGCAGCAGCCTGCCAGGGTGCAAATCGCCTGCAAAAAAAGATGGGCTACGATATCACAGCGACCGCTACGGAACAGCGGCGCCCACAATCAGGGAGATGCCATGAGTATTCGCGATTGGCCCGCCGCCGAGCGGCCGCGGGAGAGGTTATTGGCGCTGGGGGCTGGGAGTCTTTCGGACGCCGAGCTGCTGGCGATTTTTTTACGAACCGGCGTGTCGGGCAAAAGCGCGGTGGATCTGGCGCGACAACTATTGATTCAATTTGGCAGCCTGCGCGCGCTGCTTGAAGCCGATCAGATCACATTCAGTAATCATATGGGGCTCGGGCCGGCGAAGTTTGCCCAGCTGCAAGCGGTTCAGGAAATGAGCCGTCGGCATTTGGCTGAGCGGGCACGGGAAAAAACGTCGCTGGAAAGCCCGTTCGCGGTGCGTGAGTACCTGAAATCGATGCTGCGCCACGAACCCCACGAGGTGTTCGGTTGCCTGTTTCTCAATTCCAAACACCAGGTGCTGACCTTCGAGGCGCTGTTTCGGGGCTCTATCGACAGCGCCAGTGTCCATCCCCGGCAGGTGGTCAAGAGGGCCCTGGCCCACAACGCCGCTGCGCTGATCCTGTGCCACAACCACCCCTCCGGCAACACCGAGCCCAGCCAGGCCGACCGGGTGCTCACTGAGCGGCTTCAGGAGGCGCTGGAGTTGATCGATGTGCGGGTGCTCGACCATTTCATCGTTGGCGATGGGGAGCCGTTGTCGATGGCGGAGAGTGGGTGGATGTAGGCACGATCAGGCTTGAGTAATCCCTTGTGGGAGCAAAGCTTGCTCGCGATGCCGTCGTCACATACAACACTTCTGTTGGCTGTAAAACCGCTATCGCGAGCAAGCTTTGCTCCCACAGACTCCACAGCTCCACAGGCTCCCACAGGAGGGGCGCTGTGGGGCCGGGGTTACTTGAGGTTGACCTTGGAGTAATCCTGGCGCCCAAACGGGCTCACCGCATAACCCTGCACATCCTTGCGGGTGAGCGCGAAGGCGGTCGGGTGCGCCAGGGGCAGCCACAAGGCTTGTTGCTGGATCTGGGCCTGGGCCTGCTCGTAGAGCTTGGCACGCACGCCTTGTTCGCCGGTGGTTTTGCCGGCGCTGATCAGTTTGTCCAGGTCGGGGTTGCAGTAGCGGGCGAAGTTGGTGCCGGACTTGACCGCCGCGCAGGAAAATTGTGGCGTGAGGAAGTTGTCCGGGTCGCCGTTGTCGCCGGCCCACCCCATGAACAGCAGGTCATGTTCGCCGGCCTTGGCGCGCCGGATCAGTTCGCCCCATTCGATCACGCGGATTTCCGCCTGGATGCCGATTTCCGCCAGGTCCGATTGCAGCAACTGCGCGCCAAGGCTCGGGTTGGGATTGAGCAGGCTGCCGGAGGGGCGAGTCCAGATGGTGGTCTTGAAGCCTTCCTTCAAGCCGGCCTTGGCCAGCAGGTCACGGGCCTTGGCCGGGTCATGGGCGTAGCCCGGCAAGTGCTTGGCATAGCTCCAGGTGTTCGGTGGATAAGGGCCGTTGGCGGCTTCGGCGGTGCCTTCGAAGACGGTCTTGAGGTAGCTGGGCTTGTCGAAGGCCAGGTTGATGGCTTGGCGCACCTCAGGCTTGTCCAGTGGCGGATGCTGGCTGTTGATCGCCACGAACGCGGTCATGAAGGCGTCGGTCTGCTCGACCTTCAGCGTGGGTTCTTGCTTGGCGGCTTGTACGTCCAGCGGCTTGGGCGACAGGGCGATCTGGCATTCGTTGCGGCGCAGTTTCTGCAATCGTACGTTGGCGTCCGGCGTGATGGCGAAGACCAGCGGATCCACTTGGGGCTTGCCGCCGAAGTAGGCGTCGTTGGCCTTGTAGCGAATCGAGGCGTCCTTCTGGAACCGGCTGAAAATGAACGGGCCGGTGCCGACCGGTTGGCTGTTGAGTTTTTCCGGCGTGCCGGCCTGCATCAGCTGATCGGCGTATTCGGCCGAATAAATGGAGGCAAAGCCCATGCTCAACGTCGCCAGGAAGGTCGAGTCGGCGTGATCGAGGGTGAAGCGCACGGTCAGCGGGTCCAGTGCGTCGACTTTCTTGATCAGCGCCGGCAATTGCATGGATTGGGCGTGGGGGAAGCCGCTTTGCGCCACCTTGTGCCAAGGGTTCGCCGGGTCGAGCATGCGCTCGAAGCTGAACTTCACGTCCTCGGCGGTCAGGTCGCGGCGCGGTGTGAAGTAGTCGGTGCGGTGGAACTTGACCTGTGGCCGCAGCTTGAACACGTAGGCCAGGCCATCGGTGGAGACTTCCCAGCGCTCGGCCAGGCTGGGGACCACTTTGCCGCTGGCGGTGTCGAAGTCCACCAGGCGGTTCATCAGCACGTCGGCGGAGGCGTTGGTGGTCGTCAGGGAGTTGTACTGGACGACATCGAACCCTTCCGGGCTGGCTTCGGTGCAGACGCTCAGGGCGGCGGCCAAGGCCTGCGGGGTGATCAGCAGAGGGGCGAGCAACAATGGTAGGGCAGCGAGGCGCATGGTCGGTTTCCTGTGCAAGTCGAAGGCCCATCTGCGAGTGCAGTCTGGAAAAGGCCTACCCTAGTGGGCTCGCTGCTAAATGACTATCCCCTTTTTGCATTTTCCGGCACTCTGCGGCGACGTATCGATGGCCAAAACCCGGCGCAAGTGAAAAAAACCTGCGTGCAGCGACGAGCGGTAAGGGGCTGCGCCAGCCTCTGCCCCCGCCGCTCGGGGCGGTTGGTCGAGGATATCCTACGAAGACAAATCACATCGGCTGTTGTTGCACTGTGGTCTTTCTGGTATAAAGCAGCGCTCTTTTCTAGGGGCCCGGTTCCTTCACTGTAGGTGTAGCCGGTAAGACCCTTAAAGAAACGCGGCGCCTGGCGCCAAATGACTGAGAGATTAAGCGGCCAACCCATGCCGGGTTGGGCATGTGGTTTTAGAGGGCTGAGGCATGTCGAGAGTCTGTCAAGTTACCGGTAAGGGTCCGGTGACTGGGAATAACATTTCCCACGCAAACAACAAAACCCGTCGTCGTTTCCTGCCGAACCTGCAGCATCACCGCTTCTGGGTTGAAGAAGAGAAACGTTTTGTGCGTCTGCGCGTATCTGCCAAGGGCATGCGCATCATCGACAAGCGTGGCATCAGTGTCGTGCTGGCCGAACTTCGTCGCGATGGCAAGGTTTAAGGGAGCTAATCATGCGTGAATTGATTCGTTTGATCTCGAGCGCCGGTACTGGTCACTTCTACACTACCGACAAGAACAAGCGTACTACCCCGGACAAAATCGAGATCAAGAAATATGATCCGGTTGTTCGCAAGCACGTGATCTACAAGGAAGGCAAAATCAAGTAATTGATTTTTCCCTTCTTACGAAAAAGGCCCGTATCGCGAGATACGGGCCTTTTTTGTTGCCTGTCAGGACCTCATCGCGAGCAAGCTCGCTCCCACACTGGACCTTATGACGCCTCAGATCCCTGTGGGAGCTTGCTCGCGATGAGGCCGGCCCAGGCCGCACAAATCTCAAGCCTTCTGCTCGAACACCACGTAAATCTTGCGGCACGGCTCCAGCACTTCCCAAGTACCCTTGAACCCCGCTGGAATCACGAAACGGTCGCCGGCCCGCAGGGTCTTGGCATTGCCATCGTTGTCCCGCAGCACGGAAACACCCTGGACGATCTCGCAGTATTCATGCTCGGTGTAATTGACCGTCCACTGGCCGACTGCGCCTTCCCATACGCCCGCGTTCATTTGCCCGCAGGGGCTGCTGTAGTGGTTGAACACTGTTTGTTCGGGGTCGCCCTTGAACACCTTGGCCGGGTCCGGGCGATAACGTTCGGCGGTGGTATTGGCCTGGCTGAAATCGACGATGTCCTGAATGCTCATGCGGGTGATCCCCAGTGATCGCTTGGAAGGCCTCGAGTCTATGTTTATTAAAACGAACATCGCAAGGCCGTTTGCCAGCGTTGTGTCAAATATATTGAAACATGACCAGCCGCTGGTTTAGGGTGGCGGGTGCCCTATGCCGAAAAGAGCGCCGAAAGCAGGCTGGCCGGGCAGAATTCTTTTGAAGCGCTGCGCACCGCGCGGCGTTCGTACTCAATAAGAGGAGGACACACGCATGACCACCCTGACTCGTGCCGACTGGGAACAACGCGCCCGCGACCTGAAGATCGAAGGCCGCGCCTTCATCAACGGCGAGTACACCGATGCGGTGTCCGGCGAAACCTTCGATTGCCTCAGCCCGGTCGATGGCCGTCTGTTGGGCAAGATCGCCAGCTGTGACGTCGCCGACGCCCAGCGTGCGGTCGAAAACGCCCGTGCCACGTTCCATTCCGGCGTCTGGTCGCGCCTGGCACCGAGCAAGCGCAAAGCCACCATGATTCGTTTCGCCGGCCTGCTCAAGCAGCATGCCGAAGAGCTGGCCCTGCTCGAAACCCTGGACATGGGCAAGCCAATCAGTGATTCCCTGAACATCGACGTTCCCGGCGCGGCCCAGGCCTTGAGCTGGAGCGGCGAAGCCATCGACAAGCTCTACGACGAAGTGGCGGCCACGCCGCACGACCAGTTGGGCCTGGTAACCCGTGAGCCGGTGGGGGTCGTGGGCGCTATCGTGCCTTGGAACTTCCCGTTGATGATGGCCTGCTGGAAGCTAGGCCCGGCGCTGTCCACCGGTAACTCGGTGGTGCTAAAACCGTCGGAAAAATCCCCGTTGACCGCTATCCGCATCGCCGCACTGGCGATCGAGGCCGGCATTCCGAAAGGCGTGCTGAACGTGCTGCCAGGCTACGGCCACACCGTCGGCAAGGCTTTGGCCCTGCATATGGACGTCGATACGCTGGTGTTCACCGGCTCTACCAAGATCGCCAAGCAACTGATGATTTACTCCGGCGAATCGAACATGAAGCGCATCTGGCTGGAAGCCGGCGGCAAGAGCCCGAACATCGTGTTCGCCGATGCCCCGGACCTGCAAGCCGCCGCCGAATCCGCCGCCAGCGCCATCGCCTTCAACCAGGGCGAAGTCTGCACCGCCGGCTCGCGGCTGTTGGTGGAGCGCTCCATCAAGGACACCTTCCTGCCACTGGTGATCGAAGCCCTCAAGGGCTGGAAGCCTGGCAATCCCCTGGACCCGGCCACCAATGTCGGCGCCCTGGTCGATACCCAGCAGATGAACACCGTGCTGTCCTACATCGAGGCCGGGCACAGCGACGGCGCCAAACTGGTGGCCGGCGGCAAGCGTATCCTTGAGGAAACGGGCGGTACGTACGTCGAGCCGACGATTTTCGATGGCGTGAGCAACGCGATGAAAATCGCTCAGGAAGAGATTTTCGGCCCGGTGTTGTCGGTCATTGCCTTCGACACTGCCGAGCAGGCCATCGAGATTGCCAACGACACACCGTACGGCCTGGCCGCTGCGGTATGGACCAAGGACATCTCCAAGGCCCACCTGACCGCCAAGGCCCTGCGTGCCGGCAGCGTCTGGGTCAACCAGTACGACGGCGGCGACATGACCGCGCCGTTCGGTGGCTTCAAGCAGTCGGGCAACGGTCGCGACAAGTCGCTGCATGCGTTCGACAAATACACCGAGCTGAAGTCGACCTGGATCAAGCTCTGAGGATGATGGCCCCGGATCCTGTCCGGGGCTTCAAACAGCGCTGATCCCCCCTGTGGGAGCGAGCTTGCTCGCGATAGCGGTATGACAGTCGACGACTTTGTTGAATGTTGCGCCGCTATCGCGAGCAAGCTCGCTCCCACAGTGTTTTGGGGGATGGCTGAGATTGATAACCCTCCACAGGAGTGTGGAAATGCGTTGGGCGACCTATTTCGCCGTGTTGGCGTCTGTCCTGAGCGTCGGCCTGGCCTTGGGCGTGAGCATGCCGTTGGTGTCGCTGCGCCTGGAGGGCTGGGGCTATGGCTCGTTCGCCATTGGTGTGATGGCCGCCATGCCGGCCGTGGGGGTGTTGCTCGGGGCCAAGGTGTCGAGCCGGTTGGCGGCGCGGTTTGGCACGGCGGCGTTGATGCGTCTGTGCCTGTGGGGCGGCGCGGTGTCCATCGGCCTGCTGGCGCTGCTGCCGAGCTATTCGGTCTGGTTGCTGCTGCGCCTGGTGATTGGCGTGGTCCTGACCCTGGTGTTCATTCTGGGTGAAAGCTGGATCAATCAACTGGTCATTGAGAAATGGCGTGGGCGACTGGTGGCGCTGTACGGCAGCAGCTATGCCCTGAGCCAGTTGTCCGGTCCGCTGCTGCTGGGCGCACTGGGGACCGATCATGACTACGGGTTCTGGGTGGGCGTCGGCCTGCTGTTGGTCGCACCCTTGCTGTTGCTGGGCCGTAGCGGTGCGCCGAGCAGCGAGGCCGGCAGCGTTACGTTTGGCGATTTGTGGACGTTTTGCCGAGGCTTGCCGGCGATTGCCTGGGCGGTCTCGTTGTTCGCCGCGTTCGAGGCCATGATCCTCACGTTGCTGCCGGTGTATTGCCTGCGCCAGGGCTTCACCGCCGACATCGCGCTGGCGATGGTCAGCACCGTGGTGGTCGGTGATGCCCTGTTGCAGTTGCCCATCGGTGCCCTGGCCGATCGCGTGTCTCGCCGGGCCCTGTTGACGGGCTGTGCGGTGGCGCTGACGTTATCGAGCCTGGCGGTTCCGCTGTTGATCGATACCCTGTTGATCTGGCCGCTGTGGGTGCTGTTCGGCGCCAGTGCCGGCGGTTTGTTCACCTTGTCGCTGATCCTGATCGGCGAGCGTTACCGCGACGATGCGCTGGTGCGGGCCAACGCCCATGTCGCGCAACTGTGGGGCCTTGGTTGCCTGGTCGGCCCGCTGGCGGCGGGAGCGGGCAGCCAGTGGATCAGCGGGCATGCGCTGCCTTTGTTCATGGCGGCAGGGGCGTTTGGCCTGGTGATCCTGCTGTTGCGCCAAGGGGCGTTCGGGGCAACAGAACCCGCTTGAAAACCCCGAAACCCCTGTGGCGAGGGAGCTTGCTCCCGCTCGGTTGCGCAGCAACCGCAAAAGCCGGGACCGCTTCGCAGTCCAGCGGGAGCAAGCTCCCTCGCCACAAAAGCGGTCTGCCTCCAAAAGCGGGTTGTCATGAACGCGGTCGCCCCCTAAAGCATCCGCTCCAGCCCGATCGTCGTGCTGAACCAGGCATTGAACCGGCGCCACCAGCTGCCCGGTTCGCGGTCCAGGTCGTGCGTCTGGCCGTTGTCTTCGGTGGTCCATACTAGCGTTCCATCCTCCAGCCTGGCCTGATAGCTCAGGGCTGGCGCCATGCCCTGCAAGGCCAGATCGCGCACTTGGCCGGCGAGTTCAGGGCTGTCCACTAGCACGCCGACTTCGGTGTTCCACAGCACCGAGCGCGGGTCGAAATTGAACGAGCCGATGAACGATTTCTGCTGGTCGAAGATGATCGCCTTGCTGTGCAGGCTGGAGTCCGATTGGCCGTAGGATTTACTGTAGAACAGGTGAGGGCTGCTGCCGGTGTCGCCCGGTTGGCGTCGCAGCTCGAACAGCCGTACGCCGTGTTGCAGCAGAGCCTTGCGGTACGGCGCATAGCCGCCATGCACGGCGGGCACGTCGGTGGCTTCCAGGGAGTTGGTCAGCAGGCTCACCGACACGCCGGCATCGGCGCGACTGGTCAGGTACACCAAACCTGGCTGACCGGGGACGAAGTAGGCGGAAATCATGATCAGTTCTTTGCTGACCCCCGTCAGTTCCGGCGCCAGTTGGGTCGTCAGCAATAGCTGCGGATCCGGCTCGTCCTTGGCCAGCACTTTGCTGGGCGCGTCCCACAGCGCCTTGTTCCACGCCCAGATCAACTGGTCGCGCCAAGTGTCCAGGCGCGGTTGGGTCTTGTAGGCGGTCAACTGCTGGTAGAGCGCTTGATTCTCCTGTTGGGTCTGCTCCAGGGACTCTTGCAGGCGCAGGCGACTATTGGCCAGGTCCTCGGACGTGGGGCGATGGGACAGGAACTGTTCGATGGGTTTGCTCAGGGCGCTGTTCCAGTATTGGTCGAAGCTGTGCCCCAATTGTTCGGCCACCGGGCCGACACCGAGCAGGTCGATGTCGGTGAAGTTCAGGTTGGGTTCGGCGTCGAAATACTCGTCGCCCAGGTTGCGGCCGCCGACGATGGCCATGCTGTTGTCCGCCAGCCACAACTTGTTGTGCATGCGGCGGTGTTGCTGTGACAGGTTGAGCAGGCGCCCGAGGCTGCGGGTCACGCCGGTGGCGCGTCCCAGGTGCAGTGGGTTGAACAGGCGAATCTGGATCTGCGGATGAGCGGCGAGGGTCGCGATGATCTGATCGAGGCCATCGCTGGTGGTGTCGTCCAGCAGGATGCGCACGCGCACGCCCCGGTCGGCGGCCTTGAGCAATTCATCCACCAGCATCCGCGTGCTGATGCCGTCGTGGACGATGTAGTACTGCAAATCCAGGCTGCCTTGGGCGTGACGAATCAACTCGGCCCGGGCGATGAACGCGTCGGTGCTGTCCGACAGCAGCCGAAAGCCCGAGCGCCCTTCATGGGTGGCAGCCTGGGCCTGGACCGAGCGGCCGAACGAAGATTCGGCGGCCGGTAAGGCCTGGGAGGGCTCGCGGGTGACATCAAGACTGGCGCAGCCGCTCAGCAGCGAGGCGACTAGCAGCAGAGCAGTCAGGATCGGTCTGGATCTCACGTAGGATCGTTCCGCTTGTTCACGTTGATCGGCTGTTGGGTGCTGCTTCCCTGGGTAAAGTTCAGACGACGTCGCGCTGGGTTTCGTTCAACAACGCGATAGCGGCGGTTCCTACCTTGCGTACAGCCTCTTCGATCTGGGCCGTTGGCTTGGCAGCGTAGTTCATCCGCAGGCAGTTGCGGTACTTGCCCGATGCCGAAAAAATGCTGCCGACGGCGACCTGCACGCCTTGGTCGAGCAGGACCCGATTGAGCTTCAGCGTGTCGAAACCGTCGGGCAATTCGACCCACAGCATGAAGCTGCCCCGCGGGCGACTGGCCCGGGTACCCGGTGGAAAATAACGGCTGACCCAATCGATCATCATGTCGCGATTGCGCTGGTATTGCGTACGCATCCGGCGCAAATGGGGTTCGAAATGCCCACCCTTGAGAAATTCGGCAATGGCGATCTGCGGTTGTGGCGCGGTGGAGCCGGTGCTGATGTATTTCATGTGCAGCGCTCGCTCCAGATACCGGCCCGGCGCGACCCAGCCAATGCGCAGGCCTGGCGCCAGGGTCTTGGAAAAAGAACTGCAGAGCAGGACGCGGCCGTCTTCATCGAAGGACTTGATGGTGCGCGGGCGAGGGTAGGTGTAGGCCAACTCGCCATACACATCATCTTCGATGATCGCCACGTCGAAGCGCTGTGCCAGGGTCAGCAGCGCGCGTTTATTAGCGTCGGGCATGATGTAGCCCAGCGGGTTATTGCAGCTGGGGGTCAACTGTATGGCCTTGATCGGCCATTGCTCCAGCGCCAGTTCCAGGGCATCCAGGCTGATGCCGGTGAGCGGGTCGGTGGGGATCTCCAAAGCCTTCATGCCCAGGCCCTTGAGGGTTTGCATGGCCCCGTGAAAACTGGGTGAGTCCACCGCGACGATATCGCCTTGTTCGCAGGTGGCGCGGATGCTGACCGACAGGGCCTCATGGCAACCAGTGGTGACGATCAAATCGTTGGGCCCCAGCTGGCAGCCGGAGTCCAGCGACAGCCGGGCGATCTGTTCACGTAGCGCGAGGTTGCCGTAGATGTTGTCGTAATACAGGCCGGGCATGTCTTGTCGACGGCTGATCTGCGCCAGGCTGCGCAGCAGCGGTTTCATGGTCGGCGAATTGATATCCGGCATGCCGCGTCCCAGTTGCACCACATCCGGGCGCGGTACGGCGCGGATCAGCTCCAGCACCTGGTCCCACTGGGAAATATCCACTGGGCGCTGGGCCGGACGGCCTACCACCGGCAGGTCCGGCAGTTCGCGGCCCACGGGGACGAAATAGCCGGACTTGGGTCTCGGCATCGCCAGCCCACTGTCTTCCAGCACGCGATAGGCCTGCTGCACCGTACTCAAGCTGACCCCATGTTCCGTGCTCAATGCCCGCACTGACGGCAGCCGGTCGCCGGGGCGGTAGAAGCCCTGTTCGATGCGGGTACCGAGCAATTCGGCGAGGTTCACGTAGAGGGTCATGGTGCGCTCCCGATGAGATGGCCCACTGCAACCGATACAGTTGGGGTGGAAAATGACAATTCAGTGCTGGAAATACCGAATCTGTATGCTTATAAAAAAAATGAGTTGAATCTGTATTGCTTTTGACCGTCCGCGCATCATGAAACCTCTGGCTACCCAAGTAAACAGGAGCGATCAAAATGAACGGCTTGAGCGATGTGCGGCTGACGTTACACAGTCAGGAACTGGCGGCAGGGCAGGAGAGGGGGCTGCGTAGTGCGATGTTGCGCAAGCCGCCATCCGGCCTGAGCCGTTGGGCCCTGTTCTGGCATCGTCTGCATACACGCCAAGCCTTGCTGGAACTTACACCCGAACAGTTGCGTGACATCGGGCTGAGTCGGGAGCAGGCGCGGGAGGAGGGCTTGAAGCCGTTCTGGCGGCTTTGACGCGGTGTGGGTCCTGAGATTGCTATCGCGGGCAAGCCTTGCTCCCACAGATTTGCTTGCTCCCACAGATTTGAAATTGATCTGTGGGAGCAAGGCTTGCCCGCGATAGCGTCATCCGTAGTGCTGAAGTTCTTTAGACCAACTCTTTCAACCGATGCCACAACATCCCCAGCGCCAACAGCGGTGAGCGCAGGTGCTTGCCGCCAGGGAAGGTCATGTGCGGGACCTGGGCGAACAGATCGAAGCCGCTGCTGTGCTGCCCGCTGATCGCTTCGGCCAACAATTTGCCGGCCAGGTGCGTGGCATTCACCCCATGGCCGGAATAGGCCTGGGCGTAATACACATTAGGTTGGTCTTTGAGCCGGCCGATCTGCGGCAAACGGTTGGCACCGATGCCAATCATCCCGCCCCATTGATAATCGATTTTCACATCCGCCAATTGCGGGAAGACCTTGAGCATCTTCGGCCGCATGTACGCGCCGATGTCCTGTGGGTCGCGGCCGGAATAGTGACAGGCCCCACCAAACAGCAAGCGTCGATCCGCTGAAAGCCGGTAGTAATCCAGCGCCACGCGTTGATCGCAGACCGCCATGTTCTGTGGCAACAGCGCCTGTGCCTGGGCCTGGCTCAAGGGTTCGGTGGCGATGATGTAGCTGCCAGCGGGCAGCACTTTGCCGCCCAGTTGCGGATTGAGTCCATTGAGGTAAGCGTTGCAGCCCAGCACCAGCGTCTTGGCGCGGACTGAGCCCTGCCGGGTGTGCACCCTCACTTCAGGACCGTAGTCGATACGTGTGACCGCCGATTGCTCGAACAGCCTGACCCCCAGTTGCTGCGCGGCGGCGGCTTCGCCCAGGGCCAGGTTCAGCGGATGCAGATGCCCCGAGCCCATGTCGATCAACCCACCGACATAACGATCCGAACCCACGACGCTGTGCATTTCGTTGGCTTGCAGCAGTCGGGTCGGGTGGCGATAACCCAGGCTGCGCAGTTCTTCGGCGTCTTCGGCGAAGCCTTCCAGGTCGCTGGGCTTGTTGGCGAGGTCGCAGTAACCCCAGGTGAGGTCGCACGGGATCTGGAAACGCTCGACGCGCTGTCGGACGATTTCCACGGCCTCAAGGCCCATGAGCTTCATCTGGCGTACGCCGTCGGCACCGATGATCGGCGCAAACTGATCGAGGCCATGGCCAACGCCACGAATCAATTGGCCGCCGTTGCGCCCGCTGGCGCCCCAGCCAATCCGGTGCGCTTCCAGCAGCACCACGCTCATGCCGCGCTCGGCCAGTTCGATCGCCGTGTTCAACCCGGAGAACCCGCCGCCGACCACGCAGACATCCGCCAGCAATTCACCCTGCAGCAGCGGATGGTCCGGTTGCGGCAGGCTGCTGGCGGCGTAATAAGAGGCGGCGTGCGCGTGGCTCGGGACAGGTTGCTGAACACGGGCGTTCATGTGCGTAATCCTGATTTTTGTGTTTGAGAAATTTTACGGAGCATAAGCTGGCAATTCCTTACTGGGCAACACCGGTCGGCTGGCGCTGTCTGGTGTGCGGCTTTTAAGGCAGAATCCTGGACCGTCTCCTTCGGTAACCGCCTCGATGAGCTGCAACAGTCAAAAAATCCGCACGCTACGCCAGCAGATTCCCTCGTTCGAGTGCGTACCGGGCTGCCATGACTGCTGTGGTCCGGTGACCACCTCGCCGGAGGAAATGGCCCGCTTGCCCCGCAAGACCCGCGCTGAACAGGACGCGGCCATGGACGCACTCGACTGCGTGCACCTGGGGCCCAACGGTTGCACCGTCTACGACGAGCGCCCGCTGATCTGCCGGCTGTTCGGCACCACGGCGACCTTGCCTTGTCCCAATGGCCGGCGACCGGTGGAACTGATTCATCCGCGGGTCGAGAAGCAGATTCATGAATACATGGCCAGCACTCGCCAGGTGTTGGTCTAGCAGGCAGGGATACCGAGTCGCGGCCTTCGCGAGCAAGCTCGCTCCCACAATGGATCTCCGTTGCTCACAAGAGTGTATCCACCTCTGACCGGTGTGGGAGCGAGCTTGCTCGCGAAAGCGTCCGTCCAGACAACCATTGCCTTGAGCCAGGCTCAATCCGGAATCGGCAGGTTCAAGCTCTCCTTCACCTCTTCCATCACGATGTAGCTCTTGGATTCGCGCACATGGGGCAGTTTGAGCAGGATGTCCCCCAGCAGCTTGCGGTACGAAGCCATCTCGGAAATCCGTGCTTTCACCAGATAGTCGAAGTCTCCTGACACCAGGTGACATTCCAGCACGTGAGGCAGTTTCAGCACGGCGCGTCGGAACTCTTCGAACGTGTCGCCGGATTTGTAGTCGAGGCTGATTTCGACGAACACCAGCAGGCTACCCTTCAAGTGCTGCGGATTGAGTCGGGCGTTGTAGCCCATGATGATGCCCTCGCGCTCCAGGCGCCGTACCCGCTCGGTGCAGGGCGTGGTGGAGAGGCCGACCTTTTCCCCCAGCTCGGTGAAGGAGATGCGCCCGTCCGCCTGGAGAATGCGCAGGATATTGCGGTCGATCTTGTCCAGCTCACGTTTGGTCTGGGTGTTGGTACGCACAGGTGATGCGCCTCCGTGAAAAGGGTTTTTGCCGAGAATTCTCGCCAAATATAGGCGTTTATATAGTGAAAAGCACTGGCTGATCTTTTTTACACTGCGACCATCAAAGCTATGTACAACAAACGTCAGCGGTTATCCGCGATGAGGGCATCAACATGCGCGTTCTGGTCTTGGGTAGCGGCGTCATCGGCACCGTCAGTGCTTATTATCTGGCCCGTGCCGGGTTTGAAGTGGTGGTGGTCGACCGTCAGCCGGCGCCAGCCATGGAAACCAGTTTCGCCAACGCCGGCCAGGTGTCGCCGGGTTATGCCTCGCCGTGGGCCGCACCGGGCGTACCGCTCAAGGCCATCAAGTGGCTGCTGCAGCGCCACGCGCCGCTGGCGATCAAGGCCACTGCCGACATTGACCAATACCTGTGGATGGCACAGATGCTGCGCAACTGCACCGCCAGCCGCTATGCCATCAACAAGGAGCGCATGGTGCGCCTGTCCGAGTACAGCCGTGACTGCCTCGACGAGCTGCGCGCCGAAACCGGCATTGCCTACGAGGGCCGTAGCCTGGGGACCACCCAGCTGTTCCGCACCCAGGCCCAGCTCGATGGCGCGGCAAAAGACATCGCCGTGCTGAAAGAGTCGGGTGTACCGTTCGAAGTACTCGACCGCGAGGGCATTGCCCGGGTTGAACCGGCCCTGGCGAATGTCACCGACATCCTGGCCGGCGCCCTGCGCCTGCCCAACGACCAGACCGGCGACTGCCAGATGTTTACCACGCGCCTGGCGGAAATGGCCGAGAAGCTCGGTGTGCAATTCCGCTTCGGCCAGGATATCCAGCGCCTGGACTTCGCCGGTGATCGCATCAACGGCGTCTGGATCGACGGCAAGCTGGAAACCGCCGACCGCTACGTCCTCGCCCTGGGCAGCTATTCGCCGCAACTGCTCAAGCCCCTCGGGATCCGTGCACCGGTGTATCCGCTCAAGGGCTACTCCCTGACCGTGCCGATCACCAACCCGGCGATGGCGCCGACTTCGACCATTCTCGACGAAACCTACAAGGTCGCGATCACCCGGTTCGACAACCGCATTCGGGTGGGCGGCATGGCGGAAATCGCCGGTTTTGACCTGTCCCTCAACCCGCGCCGGCGCGAAACCCTGGAGATGATCGTCAACGACCTTTATCCTCAGGGCGGCGACCTGGCCCAGGCCAGTTTCTGGACCGGCTTGCGCCCGACTACCCCGGATGGCACGCCAATCGTGGGGGCTACGCCCTTCAAGAATCTGTTCCTGAACACCGGCCATGGCACCCTCGGATGGACCATGGCTTGTGGTTCCGGTCGCCTGTTGGCCGACCTGATGGCGAAGAAAAAGCCGCAGATCAGCGCCGAAGGCCTCGATATTTCCCGTTATGGCAGCAAACACCAGGAGTCTGCAAAACATGTCAATCCAGCGCCAGCTCACCAATGACCGCATGAGCCAGGTTGTCGTGCACAACGGCACCGTTTACCTGGCCGGGCAGGTCGGCGACGACATGAACGCCGGTATCGAACAGCAGACTCGCGAAAGTCTGGCCAATATCGAGCGCTTGCTGGACCTGGCCGGGACCGACAAGAATCGTTTGCTGTCGGTGACGATTTACCTGAAAGACATCGACGCCCACTTCGAAGGCATGAACGCCGTCTGGGACAAATGGTTGCCCAAGGGCGTCGCCCCGGCCCGTGCCACGGTGGAAGCCAAGCTGTGCGAACCGGAGATTCTGGTGGAGCTGTCCGTCGTGGCCGCGTTGCCTTAAATACCGGCCCAAACGATCCCTCTCCCGGTGCTGTTGGTGGTTCATGCTGTCAGCCAGCACCGGTTTTTTATTCATGACCGCCTAGAAGCCTGCCGCCATGCGTCCTGCCCGTGCCCTGATCGATCTCCAAGCCTTGCGTCACAACTACCAATTGGCCCGCGAAGTCACGGGGGCCAAGGCCCTTGCGGTGATCAAGGCCGACGCCTACGGGCATGGAGCGGTGCGTTGCGCCGAGACGCTGCAGGACACGGCGGACGGGTTCGCCGTCGCCTGCATCGAAGAAGCCCTGGAACTGCGGGCCGCCGGGATCCGTGGGCCGATCCTGCTGCTGGAGGGTTTTTTCGAGGCCAGTGAGCTGCCGTTGATCGTCGAGCACGATTTCTGGTGCGTGGTGCATTCGTTGTGGCAGCTCGAAGCGATTGAAACAGCCGCGCTGAGCCAGCCGATCACGGTCTGGCTCAAGCTCGATTCCGGCATGCACCGGGTCGGCCTGCATCCGGCGGATTACCAGGCGGCCTACCGTCGTCTGCTCGCCAGCGGCAAGGTGGCGAAGATTGTCTTGATGAGCCACTTCGCCCGTGCCGATGAACTGCACGATCCCAGCAGCACTGAGCAGCTGGCGATATTCGACAAGGCCCGCCAGGGCCTGGTGGCGCAGATCAGCCTGCGCAACTCACCGGCTGTGCTGGGCTGGCCGCAGATACCCAGCGACTGGGTGCGCCCGGGCATCATGCTCTACGGGGCGACGCCCTTTGACGAACCCAACGCCGTCGCCTCGCGCCTGCAACCGGTGATGACCCTGGAGTCGAAGATCATCAGCGTGCGCGAATTGCCCGCTGGAGAACCGGTGGGCTACGGTGCCCGTTTTGTGACCACGCAACCGACCCGGGTCGGCGTGGTCGCCATGGGGTATGCCGACGGCTACCCACGCCAGGCGCCCACCGGTACACCGGTGCTGGTGGATGGGCAGCGCAGCCAACTGGTCGGACGGGTGTCGATGGACATGCTCTGTGTCGACTTGACCGACGTCCCCCTGGCCGGGCTCGGCTCGACCGTGGAGTTGTGGGGCAAGAACATCCTGGCCAGCGATGTTGCCAAGGCCGCCGACATGATCCCCTATCAGATTTTCTGCAACCTGCGACGGGTGCCACGGCTCTATTCCGGGCATTGACGCGCGGCGCCAGCTACCGAAAGTCGCTTCACCGCACAGGATTCGGGTCAAAGTGTTGTAAATACTGAACGCTGTCGCCATGATAACGCTCACTTTCCTCACAACCTGATTCCCTGGAGGCTCCAGCATTGGACGTCGGTGAACGACTGCAATCCATTCGTAAACTCAAAGGCCTTTCCCAGCGTGAACTCGCCAAGCGCGCGGGTGTCACCAACAGCACTATTTCGATGATCGAGAAGAACAGCGTCAGCCCCTCGATCAGCTCGCTGCGTAAGGTCCTTGGCGGGATTCCCATGTCCATGGTCGAGTTTTTCTCCGAAGAAATCCTTCAGGAGAAACCGACCCAGATCGTCTATAAAGCCAACGAACTGATCGACATCTCCGACGGCGCCGTGACCATGAAGCTGGTGGGCAGGGCACACCCGAGCCGGGCGATCGCCTTCCTCAACGAAATCTATCCGCCTGGCGCCGACACCGGTGAAGAGATGCTCACCCATGAGGGCGAGGAAACCGGGATCCTGGTGGAAGGGCGGCTGGAACTGGTGGTGGGTGTCGAAACCTTCGTGCTCGAAGCCGGCGACAGCTACTATTTCGAAAGCACCAAGCCCCACCGTTTCCGTAATCCGTTCGACGTGCCGGCGCGACTGATCAGCGCAGCCACACCGGCCAATTTCTAGAAAAAGCGGCGCCGGCCCGTACGGCAAAGGCGCCCAGGGAAGGCACCGTCATCGCAAACAAGACCCTTGCGACTTTGGGGTTGTTTCAGTGTGACGGGCTTACCGCTATACTTGCGCCCGCCTGCAAACCGTGGCCGCAGGCGTGACTAGCCACCATTGAGGGTGTACGCGTGAACCTAATTATGAAAATGCTGGCTGCACCAGCAACCGTATTGGCCCTATGGGCTGCGAGCGCTCAAGCTGCGCCCAACGACGAAATCGCCAAGCGCCTTGAACCCGTCGGCCAGGTCTGCGTCCAGGGCAAGGAATGCAAGGGTATGGAAGTCGTGGCCTCGGCTGGCGGCGGGGCTGCCAAGACGCCGAAAGACGTGATTGCAAAACACTGCAACGCTTGCCACGGCACCGGCCTGCTGGGCGCACCGAAAATCGGTGACAAGGCTGCCTGGAAAGAGCGCGCCGACCACCAGGGCGGTCTCGATGGCATCCTGGCCAAGGCCATTACTGGCGTGAACGCCATGCCGCCTAAAGGCACCTGCGCCGATTGCTCGGATGACGACCTCAAGGGCGCCATCAAAGAGATGTCCGGCCTGTAATACGCCGATATCCCGCGCAAAAAAGCCGCTTACGGGCGGCTTTTTTGTGCCTGGGGTTTTTCCAGGGCTGTTCATCGCAACCAAGACCCGGCAAGCTCGGTCCAACCCACATTCATGGAATGTCCAGGAGGGTCCGATGGTGCAGTTGTGTTCAATCGAACAGGCGGTGGATGACGTGCTCGAGCGTCTGCCCGCGCATATTCATCTCGGCATGCCCCTGGGGTTGGGCAAACCCAACCTGTTCGCCAACGCGCTGTACCGGCGCATCGCACAACTGCCCGAGCGACAGCTGACCATCTACACGGCCTTGAGCCTGGGCCGGCCAAACCTGGGCGACGGTCTGCAGAAGCGCTTCCTCGAACCCTTTATCGAACGGGTCTTCGGCGACTATCCCGAACTGGATTACCTGGCCGACCTGCATCAGGACAGCCTGCCGGCCAACATACGGGTCGAGCAGTTCTTCATGCAGCCCGGCAGCCTGCTGCACAGTGCGTCGGCCCAGCAGAACTACGTCAGCAGCAACTACAGCCACGCGGCCCGGGACATCAACGCTGCCGGCTTGAACCTGGTGGCGCAGTTGGTGGCGAGCGAGCCCCAGCACCCGGATCGCCTGAGCCTGAGCTGCAACCCGGATATCACCCTCGACCTGCTGCCGATGATCGCCAAGCGGCGCGCGGCCGGAGAGACCATCCTCCTGGTCGGCCAGGTGCACAACGATTTGCCCTACATGCCGGGCGACGCGGAAGTCGGCATCGACGCTTTCGACCTGTTGATCGACGAGAAGGACAGCCACACGTTGTTTTCCACGCCGAACATGCCGGTGGGTTTCCAGGATCATCTGATCGGTCTGCACGCCAGTACCCTGGTGCGCGACGGCGGGACGCTGCAGATCGGCATCGGCGCCATGGGCGATGCGCTGACGGCGGCGCTGCTCGCACGCCAGGCCGATAATGCCGGTTACCAGACGCTGCTGGCGGACCTGAACCTTAGCCAGTGGACGCAACTGATCGAGCGCGAGGGTGGAGTCGAGCCGTTTGCCAAAGGGCTGTACGGTTGCAGTGAAATGTTCGTCAACGGTTTGTTGGTGCTGGCCGAGGCCGGAATTGTCCGGCGCAAGGTCTACCCCGACGTTCCGACCCAGGAACGGGCCAACGCCGGCACCCTCGACGAGGCAGCGCAACCTGACGGCATCTGCATCCACGGTGGATTTTTCCTCGGGCCGCGCAGTTTTTATGAACGCCTGCGCGAGTTGCCGCCAAGCCGTCTTCTCGAATTCAACATGACGCGCATCAGCTACATCAACGAGCTGTACGGCCAGGAACAGCTCAAGCGCCTGCAGCGCCTCGACGCCCGTTTCATCAACACGGTCTTCACCATGACCCTGATGGGGGCCGGGGT